>DASSCG010000055.1:0-3983 GCA_035697925.1 Pyrinomonadaceae bacterium | reverse complement strand
CGGGAATATAGGTAGTGACCTCAATCCCATTTGTGAGTCGAACCCGCGCAACTTTGCGAAGAGCCGAATTCGGTTTCTTCGGAGTCTGCGTATAGACACGCGTACACACACCGCGTTTCTGAGGGGAGCTCTGCAGAGCAGGGCTCGCCGTCTTGTACTTCACGGACTGACGCCCTTTGCGAACAAGTTGATTAATCGTAGGCACCGCTGTTTCCTCTTTCGGCCTAAAAGCACCCTATTCGAGGGCGCAAAAGGGCACTGCCTGCCTCTTTCCGGAACCCGCTAGCCCGTTCGGGCTTCGCATTGTCCGGCAGTCAGCGCAGGCGACTGCCCTGTTAACAAGATTTGACGCAGGGATGTTCTGAGTTCGCTTTGAGGCGGGTGTGGATTATGGCTTCCCTTAAGCCGAAACTTTTCTGTGGCGTCGCATTTATTAGGACGGGGTGTTTCCCTATTCACGTGCACACGCGGGAGCAACTGACCCTAAAGCCGGTTGCGACGCATGCAATTTACGCCACAATACTTGTCAAACGACTGCGCAAAGTATCAGTCGGGCAACGCCTCCACACCGACAGAACCAACCAGACGTTGCACTGTTCACTTCAGACTGTGAGTCCGAAACGGGAAACTATAAGGATCGGGGTCCAAACTGTCAAGCCTCGAAGGCCGGGGGTGTCCTAATCTTACCTTATTAAAGAGGCTGTTCCTGTTTGTGACGAAAAAGGAAGACGATCCACGAAATCACACGAAATATCACTAAACGCTTCGTGTTATGTGGTGCCGATTCGTGGATCGTCTTATCTCATGAGGAGCCGGTTATTCAAGCGTGAAAGGACCAAGTTTTATCCAGGTGATTGGTGGGCCTACTACGGCCGTTAATGTTGGCACTACGGACGGCTTAATACTTGTGTTGCCAACTCTTAGACCATCCACTTCAGAAGGTACCAGATGGCTATGACCAAGCCGATCAGAATCAGAACCAAAAGGACAGCCGCAAGAACCATCAACAGCTTGAACTTTCTGTATCTATTTTTGTCCGGTGGGGCCAGAGAACTCTGCGGAAAATATGGTGGTGGTGTGTATGTAGCCATTTAACCTCCTGAACTAGTGCGATCAACAACGACCGGCTTAAATCGGCGAACTTGAAGGCGTTGATGAATTTCCCGCTTCTTGTGCTTTCTTGAGCTCTTCATCCTTCTTTTTCTTCAACAGATCTTCCTGGTGCTTCTTACCTGTGCGAACGCGTTGGACTCCTTCTCGCGCCTCCGCCAATTCATCTTCAGCTCTATAGTTCTCGGGATCGAGTTCAAGCGATTTGGCAAACGCCGTGCTCGCTTCGTCGTACTGCGCAAGTCTCATCAACGCCAGTCCCAAATCGTAATGTATGGCGGCATCATCAGGTTTTAATCTGGTAGCCTGACGATATTCTCTGACGGCTTCGGTGTAGAGGTGTAACCCGGCGTAAGTCTGGCCCAGATTATAATGAGCTTCCGCATCTTCCTCATTGCTCTCCTCACTTAGGTATTTCTTGTAGGTCTCTACAGCCTTCTTATACGCTGTCTCGGCTTCCTGCTCCTGACCGAGCGCGTCGTGAGCAAGACCTAGCCGAAAATGAGCCTCTGCCAACTCCGGATCCAAGTTCAATGCTTGCTGAAATGCTTCGATTGCCTGGAGGTCTTCGTCTTTACGGTATAACTCACGGCCCTTCTCCAAGAACGTACGTGCCTCTTGCCGCACGCCTTCACCTGTCTGAGCCGCATGACCCGCCGTGTCGGCGTTTACAGGAGCGGATGGCTTGCGCGAACATGCCGTAACCCCAAGAAATGAAATAACAGCAGCTAAGAGGATGTATCTCATGCCAGATTCCGAAAAGTAGCGTGTTCGGGGAGCACATCGTATCTACTTCAATTTCTGAGGTGAGTCAAACCTTGCCTTAGACGAGATTTGGGACTAAATTAGTGCAAACCTAACCCCCGCGGATAGTTAACTCGAAGCCCTCAAGCGGAATTGGTTGTGGAAATTGAAGGACATTGTTCCTTTTCCACTGTCAACTCATATTGCTTTAACAGCCGCATAAGCTGTTTCGCCTCGACTCGGGGACAGGTCCGGGTTAAAAGGAGTTCAAAATGTTCAGACCTAAGCACGTCAAAGGACTTTCTCTCTTAGTTGTTTCAGTGGGACTGAGCATTTCCGTTTCAGAAGCTCTGGGTCAGAAATCGAAGGAAACTTTTGTCTACTCGCCGCCGGTGGTGAGCTTGGCGGCGGACCACTCAGTTCTCAGCGCCTGCGAAGGCGATAAGACCCCTTCTCTCGTCCGTCTCAACGCCAAAGCAAGTTCTCCAAGCGGAAGCCCAATCCGCTATAACTGGTCGACCAGTGCGGGGCGCATAGACGGCGGAGGCGACGCCGTGACTTGGGATCTGTCGGGAGTGAGGCCAGGGTATTACAAAGCCTTCCTGGCAGTAGACTCGGGCACCGGAGACGAATTTTGCGAGGCCTTTTCCTCAATTGCAGTCCTGGTTAAGTGCCCACCACCGCCACCGCCAGTCTGTCCGAACGTCTATATAACGTGTCCAGATCGAGTCGAGCCTGATCAACCTCTTACTTTTACCTCCTCGCTAACAGGCGGTTCTGGGAACGTAACGCCGAATTTCAATTGGACGGTTTCCGGAGGGAGGATTATTGAAGGACAAGGGACAGGCACAATTAAGGTTGATACCACCGGACTAGCCGGGCAAACTCTTCGCGCTACGCTTTCTATGGGTGGGTATCCACTGGATTGTTCCGCCAGCTGTTCAATTTCGATTCCCGTGCCCCTCAAGGGCAAGAAGTTTGACGAGTTTGGTGAACTATCACGAAATGACGAGAAAGCCCGTCTAGACAATTTCGCAATTGATCTCCAAAACGATCCGACCTCGACTGCGTATGTGATCATCTATCCGTCACGGACTGGCAGTCAATCGCAAGTGCAAACTCAGAAAAATCGTATCGTCGATTATCTGGTCAATTCACGCGGCTTTAACGCTGAACGCATCATTACTATTATCGGGCCGCCGCGGAAGGATATGACGATCGAGCTCTGGACAGTGCCGCAGGGTGTCGCACCGCCCACACCGACTCCGTAGCAAACCAACAGTTTAATTAATGGGGCTTAAGACCGGCGAAGATCTTATTTCGCCGGTCTTTCTCTTGAGCTCGCTAGTAAACGCTCCGTTGATGAATCGTCTCCTTCGAAGCAAGTGAGAATCGTGGCTCAGCTTCACCCCCGCCTGAAAGCTGCCTTACTAGATACTCGCCGACTGCGGGACCATGCTTAAAACCATGACCTGATCCACCGCCGACCAACCAAATATTTTCAAAGTTCGGGTGCCGATCGATTAGAAAATCGCCGTTCGACGTGTTCTCGTATTGGCAAACTTCGCTCCCAAGTAGTGGCGCATTTGAGAGAGCGGGAATTCGCATTGAAACGTACCTCCTGATGGCTGCCAGACCTTCTCCGGTCACCGACCGATCTCCGGAGTCGGGATCGAACTCTGGTCCGTGCGCGTCGATTGCGACTTTGAAACCAGAACCGTCTATATCAGGAATCGCATAAACCAAGTCGCTGAAGTCGATCCAGACAGGCATCGCCGGTGGTGCAAAGCGCCGGTCGCTTGCGACCGGTCCAAAATAGAAAACCTCCTGTCGCGTGATTTGAAACAGTGAGCGAAGAAATTCAGAAAAGATTTTAGGAAGCCATGGGCCACAGGCAAAGACGAACGTCCTGGCTGTAATCTGTTCGCCATCGGTGGTAGTTACCGTTTGTAAAAGTCCGCTGCGGCCCGGTGTCACGACTGACTTGTTAACATATTGCACACCTTCACGTACGGCAGCTTCCACGACTGCGCGAACGCCCTGCCTGGCCATTAACACGCCAGCCTGCTTTTCCAGGATAGCCCAGGAGATGGAGCCCAATTCGATCTGCGGAAACCGAGACGTCAGTT
>DASSCG010000054.1:0-8379 GCA_035697925.1 Pyrinomonadaceae bacterium | reverse complement strand
GAGCTCGTGGTGTACCTGAGTGTAGAAGGAGACAGCCAGAAGGCCTTGTTATCCAAGCTCGGCAAGCACAGGATGGGCAAGGTTTGCCTGTACTTCAAGCAGATCGCTGATCTTGATAGGTCGACGCTCGAAAAGCTTGTCGTCGGTTCGATCGCGGAGGCAAAGCGGCGCCATGAGTAGGACGACGGCTCCTGTATAGAGCAGTCAAAGTAGCTATATTCTTCCAGCGCAGTAAACTCACCCACTTACTTGGGAGAAATGATGTCTTTTTTTAGAGCGAACCAACCTGTCGTCCTAGCCCCCGGTGAAGGTACCCATTTGGATGTGCTCGGGGATCTAATCACGCTTCTCGTTTCAGGCAAACAGACCAACGGTGCGTTCACCGTGCTCTCAAAGACTTCGCCACCGGGTGGGGGCACGCCTTTGCATACTCACCACAATGAAGATGAAGCCTTGTACGTGCTCGAAGGTGAATATGAAATTCAGTGTGGGGATAAGACGGTTCGCGCCGGTGCGGGATCGTTTGTCTTCGCACCTCGAGAGATACCGCATAAATTGACGAACGTGAGTACAGGGCCAAGCACGGTGCTGGGCATCGTCTCGCCTGCTGGCTTCGAAGGGTTCTGGGAAGAAGTCAGCCAACTTCCACCGCCTCCCGACATAGATAAGATCATGGGCTATTGCGAAGAAGTATCGGTTAGAGATTCACGCTCAATAATCCAGGAAGGGGAAAAGCATCCGTCTTGAAGGGCGGTGTAACAACTGATCTTCCAAGGAGACACTTATGGCTATTTGGTTTTGGCTGGCTATTGCCTCGAATGTTTTTGTCTGGTCAATCTTCTTCTACCTGCTTTCACATCGCCGTTGGAATATCGCCGCGCTGGGTGTAGGGATATTCCATATGCTGTTCTCGATGGTACTGTCAGTCGCTCCGTTCCGTTCATTCCTTGACCCGAATTATCCGGGATTGGGACTCGGTTTTCTTCGCTTTGAAGGGTTGGCGGCAACGCTCCCAGCGACCTTGATTTTTGGATGGGCAGCAGCCGCAGCATGGATCGCGGTTAGTAAAGGCGAAGGGCGTTGGATGAGGTTGATCCTAATTGGTGACATCTTCTTAGCACTAAACTTCGGTGGTTCGACTCTACTCGAAGGAAGTTCCGATAATTGGCGGATTGACCTGGGTGAAGGCAGATCAATTACAGGCTTGAGCAGCGCTTTCGTTCTATTGCTCTTCTTTACTGTCCCGTTTGTTGCAAGTGCAGTCTGGGCAGCGAGGCGCAGTCGCTCGAATCGAAATGCACCGCCTGTTAATTCCGATTTGCAGCAACAACGTGACGACACTGAAGATCATACGAATGACATAAATAGTTTTCGAGCTGGCTTCGCCAGAAATTGCTAGCTGGTGGGCTTGGAGCAAATATTTCATCAAAGAAATATTAGTAAATGAATCCTAAAGTTGATGCATATTTGAATAGAGCCAAGAAGTGGCAGGAAGAAATGGAGCAATTGAGAACGATCGTTCTTGATTGTGGGCTGACCGAAGAATTGAAGTGGGGTGTTCCTTGTTACACGTTTGAGAAAAGAAACATAGTTCTAATACATGGATTTAAAGAATACTGTGCGCTTCTGTTTGTCAAAGGCGCTTTGTTAAATGATGCCAAGGGAATTCTAATCACACAGACGGAAAATGTGCAGGCAGCTCGCCAGATTCGGTTCAGCAATATTCGAGAAATAGTTGCGTTGGAACCCATTTTGAAAACCTATATTTATGAAGCAATTGAAGTGGAAAAAGCCGGTTTGAAAGTGAATTTTAAAAAGACTACAGGATTCAGAATTCCTGAAGAATTTCAAAATAAATTAGATAAGGTCCCTAAATTGAAAACTGCTTTTGATGCATTGACTCCAGGGCGGCAACGAGCGTACATCCTATATTTTTCTCAACCCAAACAATCCAAGACTAGGGAGGCAAGGGTTGAAAAATGTATGAAGCAAATTCTCCTTGGAAAGGGATTAAATGATGATTAAGGCCCCCAAACGTTGGATTCCTCGCTTGATTCACCTCATCTTCAGCATTCCGATCATCGGTTATGTTTATAGCCCGTTTGAAGAACTTCCAAACTACGCGCCGGTGGTTCGATTTGTCGCCATCCCTGCACTTGCCTTAACGGGACTTTGGATGTGGAAAGGCCATGTACTTCGACGACTCATTTCGAAGAGATCGGCACAACAAAATGTCGCAAACTCGTAGTCGCCTCGCCATAACAGGGAATGGGCCAAGCGCGCCTGCTGTCTGCTGCTGCCTCCTGCCGTCTGGCACTAAGGTTCGGGACTGAAGCGTCGATCCTCAAAGCCACTAGCACCCTCGCGTCTCTGAAGAGGATCCGGACGTTCATAACGACGCGGTAAAATCCCAAGGCGCACAAGTGCCGAGTAGTATTCATACCTCAGAGTAATCGCCGCAGCTGGTCTTGAATCGAGATCCATGTTCACCCAACGGACGTCGTTTCTGACAGAGCGTCCTATTCCAGTTGCTGCGTATCCGTCATCTGGCATTGCAGTCACTGAGTCACTACGCTGCTTTGCAGCTCCGGAACCTGTCGGTGCTTCGGGCCTCTGCTCATCTCGTCGAGCGCCATCTTCTTGTTGGCGAGGATAAGGATGCGGGGACGGGACAATAGGAATAGGGATCGGCCTTATTTCGCGAAAGAAGACAGCCGAAATCACTCCTAAGTTTGAGGTTTGGCCCAGCTTGGCAGCATAAGAATCTCGTTCACTAGTGAAGTAGAACCGGCGGGCCCTTTCTGAACTCATCTGCCAACCTCCAATGTGAATTGTTCCGTAGGGTTCGATCACCCATTTACTCGCATTCCAAGCTGAGGTCCGGCGGGCATCAATCGAGTTTAAGCCATCCACAGACAAGGCAACTGCAACTCTATAAGGCAACGGATTGCGAATCCTGACTTCGTATTCCGCACCGGCTATTGCCTCTACATATGACTTACCGCGAGCATGATATTCTTCGAGCGATTGCCCATTGACCAGCACGTCTACATCGAAACGCTCCGCAGCGATGATCGGTCGGTGCTGCGCAGAGGCAGTCGCCAAAAGACTGTAGTCAACCGCGGACCCTCTTGGAGCCATGAAAAACAAGAAAGCGACTACCAACACGCCCAGGCAAGTTTTAAGTATGGTTTTGCTCATTTTTCTCTCCAGGTAAGACAAATTCACCACTTAACCCTTCATTAGAACGGGTAAAAAGCTTGAAACTTGCATGCTCGATACGAAAAGCATTTGTGATAATCAGGGAAAGCATCGCAGTCGCCGCACTGCAGCTAAATGGCGTGTTGAGTAAAGAAGGGTCTGGGGCTACAATGGCGCGCTGTCTTTAAGCCCCCTATGATTTAGCGCCCGGTGGTGTACCTGACCACCTACAAGGCAGGAGAGTCTGATGGAGTATGTGCTGACCGCGAGTAAGAACGAGGCCAAGGCGGGCTCGTACTATGACAAGATTGCGCGCTTCTACGATCTTACCTTTAAGCTCAACGGCTATGGCCGATCTCTCGATCAGTATTTAGCACTTAATCCGATTCCTCTTTCGCGAGGGGCCCGTATACTCGATGCAGGTTGCGGGACCGGACTCCTGACCCTTGCCCTCTTAAGGTCCATCGGATTTCCGGTAAACATTACTGCCCTGGATCTTTCGGCAACTTCAGTACTTGAGGCCAAGAAAGCGGTCACTCAAAGTCCCGGGCGTCCTCAGGACGTAACCTTTGCCCAAGGCAACGTGCTCTCGTTGCCCTTCGCCGATAATGTTTTTGATCTAGTTGTTACCAGTGGAGCCCTGGAATACGTGCCTCTCAGAGATGGGTTAGATGAATTGGCAAGGGTCATTGCGCCGGAGGGTCACCTTCTTCATCTCCCTTGCAGGCCGACGCCGGCGAGCACATTTTTGGAGATTCTCTTTCGATTCAAATCTCATTCACCTAAGGCCGTAGTACAAAATACAGAACGCCACTTTCGCATTGTTCACCACTACCGCTTCCGGCCGCTGGAGATCATTGGTTGGAGCAAGTCAGCAATCCTCGCTCAAAAGACTCTGTCAGAACTCACTTCACCGGAACCAGGCGAATAATTCGATCATCATCACCCGCAGGTTTACCTCGCCCGTCCTGATTCGAGGTGGAAAAGTAAATAGCTCCGTCCGGGCCTTCCGCTACGTCGCGAATCCGACCGTATTTCCCTTGGAGCAGCGCTTCCTGACTTATGACGCGACGGCCATCGAGAACTACCCTGATAATTCGCTCACCGCGCAGACAACCAAAAAAGAAATTCCCTTTAAACTGCGGGAAGGAGTTGCCGCGATAAAACATTCCGCTAGCCGGCGCTACCGCGGGGGTGTACTCCAACAAAGGTGACTCAAGCCCGTCACGGGTTTCCCGGTGATGAATTGTCGGCCAGCCGTAATTCTTACCACGCTCTACGACATTGACTTCGTCACCACCTCCTGGTCCATCAAAGCCCGACGGACCATGCTCTGTCTGAAACATCAGGTTAGTTCCCGGCTGCCAATCCATACCCTGCGCATTACGATGACCAAGCGTCCAGATTTCCGGACGCGCGTTGCCCTGACCAACGAAAGGGTTATCGGATGGAATTGTTCCGTCGTCATTCAATCGCAGTGTTTTGCCAGCCAAAGAATCGAGTTTCTGCGCCAGTGGTCGTTCAGTCGCATCTCCAGTAGTTATGTAAAGTTTGCCGTCGGGTCCAAATCGCAATCTGCATCCTGCATGAAACTGAGCTGCTGGAATATTTTCGATTATGATTTTGCCATCTGTAAGACCAGTATCAGTTTCGCGGTACCGAACAACGCGAACGAGTTGACTCTTACCCTTGTAGGCATAGGAAAGGTAAATGAAGTGATTGTCGGCAAACTGAGGATGCAGTGCCAGGCTCATCAGGCCGCTCTCACCGGACGGCTCGACGTCGCTAACACTGATAAGTGGTTGCGGGCGTAATTGTCCGTTGACGACCACCCTTACACGGCCTGGTCGCTCGGTAAAGAACATTCGACCATCAGTTGACCAGGCAATGGACCATGGTACCTGCAATCCTGAAACAGCAGTCTCAACTTTAAAACTGACCTCTTTGTTAGACGAGCTTTCGATTTCGCCGGCACCTTGGCCTTTGGGTGCTTCGCCGCAGGCCAGTGTGAGCATCACCAGGAAGGCTACGAAAAGAAGAACCCTGAGCCCATATCGTCGCGTCAGGCGGCAATCAGTGTTGAATATACTCATGAAGCAGCTTTATTTCGTCCCCTTGTTCGCTCAACTCAACTCTCATCAAATCTCGCATTGAAAGCATTCCCACCCAGCGTTCTCCATCAACAACTGGCAGGTGTCGGGATCCGATCAGTTCCATCCGTTCAAGCGCCTGGTGCGGCGTCTCATCACAACGAATGACGGCTCGCAACTCACTCGTTACGTCGCCTACTCGAAGGGACGCGGGATCCGCCTTTTGCAGCACGACACGTTTCACCACATCTCTTTCAGAAAAGACACCTAGAAGTTTTCCGCCCTCGTCGAGTACGCAGACTGCACCTACGTTTCGTGCCGCCATAAACTCAGCTGCGTCCTGAACGGATGCCGAAGATTTCATGGAATAAGGCTCTCGATTCCGAATGACATCTCTAATCAACATCATAACGGGCCTCCTGGCTGTCTGGGGTTTTGTGCTGCGCGAATATTATAGAAAAAGTTGCGGCATCTGTCTGCAAGACTTTCTGTGTTAGAGCGATCAATCGAAACGAAGAAGGTTTAGAGATTGGGTCTGAACAATGTTTCGACTTAGCTGAAGAGGCTTGCCTGGGCAGAGGGTCGACGAAATGTAGTGGCTGAGGAGGAAACGCGTTCGTGTCTTTTATTAAAGCCCAGGCGTTCGCAGTGAATTTTAAACAGTCGTTCGGTGGCCTCCCAGAATTGACCCTTCCCACGCATGCGTTCACCAAACACACTGGAATTCATCTTCCCTCCGCGCGCTTCCCGGATACGGTTAAGTACGCGGTCTGCCTTGGTGGGAAGTTTTTCGTATAGGCGCTCCTTAAAATATGGGGCCACGCTTCCAGGCAAACGAAGCATGTTTATAAACGCGTGGGTTGCGCCCGCTTCTTTTGCTCGTTTAAGGAGAACCGGTATGTCGCTGCTCAGTCCGGGAATTACAGGAGCAATTCCAATCCCCACTTTAATTCCAGCGGCGGCGAGGTCCGCCATTGCATGAAAGCGAGCGTCCGGCAAAGGGGCGAAGGGCTCAACTGCTCTTGCTGTTTCCCGATCTGTGAATGGAATTGTGAAGAACACTCCGAGCTTGGCATCCTGTGTAAGTTTTTGCAGCACATCGATGTCTCGACGGATCAGGGCGGACTTGGTAATAATCCCGATTGGATTGCGGAACTCCGCGCATATTTCAAGGCACTGCCTTGTTAGCTGGTAATGAGACTCGAGAGGTATGTAGGGGTCGGACGTAAACGAAAACACTATTTCATCGCCCTTCCAAGACGGTTTCATAAACTCCTGCCGCAGCAACTGCGGAGCTTTTACTTTCACGACGATTTTTCGATCGAAGTCTGTGCCGGCGCCGTAGCCAAGATACTCGTGTGTGGGCCGACTAAAGCAGTAGGTGCATCCGTGGATGCATCCCCGATAGCAGTTGACCGTATAGTCGAAACCCACGTCCGGACTATCGTTGTGGGTAATTATCGCCCGAGTCTCAGTCTCTTCGAAGACTTCAAGCTTCGCTTCGGGAGGTTCGCCCAGCCATTCGACCGAATGGGTCAGCCAGGGATTTGGAGGATTTTCGACGTAGTTCATGACTGCAAGCGTGTATTACCGGTGCAACACAGCTTAGCAGAAGTGTTTCAATTATGCGAACGCAGAAGCCCTTTTACAGTCCTTACGAAGACGTGTCATTTCGTGGATCGTCGAATCACCCGAAGAATGTTCGCCTGACTGGCTGGCAGCTCAGAGGACAAGCTTTAGGTTGCCGCTTCTGGGTGCGTACAAGCTAAAGCTTGAACTGGCTTGAACTCTAAACTGAGTATCCTATTACTCGGAATTGTTTTCTTTCTCGTCCCACGTAACAAAGAAGAAACGGTATTTGTCGGGATCTTGAAGAGTGATGAACCGCCCTCCCCAGCCCTCTTCGATGGGAGGCTTCACCTCCACTCCTCTTTCTCGCAGGCGTTCGTAAAAGTTGTCGACGTCCTCGACACCAATAAAAAAATGCGCACCGCGTCCACGTCGGAGCATCGTTTCGAGGTTTTGGGCCAACGCAATCCTCAACCTACCAGCGCGCACAGTGGCCATCGGCGGATCGTTGTCGGGACTGTTTGATTCGATCTCAAAACCAAGTTCATCGTGGTAGAACCCGAGTGAATCCTCCAGGTTATTAACCTCCAGAAAAAGTAAATCGAGCCCTGTTACAGTCATAGATTGTTCGTTACGATTCCGGTTTAGACGCCAGTGAATAACAGATAAATTCCAAAGCCTCCGCCGGCTACTGCGATCCAAAACAGCGCTTCCTGCAGCAAAGGGTGCCGGCGAAATCTGTTAGCGAAAGGCAACGTTGCGTAGACTGCCATCGTCGCGCTACGTGCCATCATTATTCCAAAAATGATTACGAAAACCGCGAGCGCTGCCAGAGGCCACAGAAACCAAATCCATTGAGAGCGAACCAAAAACAATAAGAACAAACCTACCAAGAGACAGAGGAAAGCACTCAAACAATGACCGAATACTCCTATATCATGCGCCGTCGGAGTTGAGACTGGCCGAAACACTGCCGCCGGGGTTTTCCTTCTCCGGGCGTCATAGTCGCGCCGGATAGTGTCATCTTTGAGTACTCCATAAGCCTCGTTAAGCGATTTCATTTCCTCTTCGCTTCCTCCACGATCGGGATGGAGGTGAGCGGCCAGTCGTTTGTAAAGCCGATCAATATCGAGTCGCGATGCCGCTTCATTGGCGCCCAGCACCGCGTAGTAGTCTTTACTTGAATCGAACCGGCTCATGACTGAGGGACGATTTTAGGTTTGCAGTTTTGGATTTGCAATCAGTTGAGGTCGCGACCTTGAGTGGAGCGCCAGAGTGTTCCTTAATTATGTTACCCTGTTTGTCACTGTCTGGTTGGTTACCGCGTCATGTCACAATCCTTCGCCCCAGGCGACGATCTCATTTTTCAACTTGAGAGTGGTTACGGTCTCCTGCGTGTGCTCGCGGTGAATGGGCAAGGCTCCGAGACGGTTTGGCACTTACTAGCTTATGAGGATTTTTATCCCGATGTTGAATCTGCCGAACAAGCCCTACTTAAACCTGATTCGCTTAGGGTCAG
>DASSCG010000053.1:0-3229 GCA_035697925.1 Pyrinomonadaceae bacterium | reverse complement strand
CGTGGTGCTGTTCCAACCGCATCGCTACAGTCGAACACATGATCTGATGGAAGAGTTTGCACGCTCCTTCAACAACGCTGACTCACTGTTCATTACCGATATTTATGCAGCCAGCGAGGAACCGATCGAAGGCGTTACCGCCGAAGCACTCACTGAGGCAATCAAACGTTTTGGCCATAAGGACGCCAGGCACATCGGTGCTCTCGAAAATGCTCCTTCAACTCTTCGGGATCACGTTCAGCCTGGCGACCTGGTTCTTACTCTTGGAGCGGGCAGTGTAAATCGTGTCAGCGATCAACTGCTGGAAATCTTACGCGAACGGAGCGATGCAAAGGCGGTTTGATGTCAGAGCCCAAGGACGCAGATATACAGCAGCGGGACGTAGCGATTGAAGAGATTGGTGCGCGGCTTGGAGTACGGGCGGAGCGTGGAAAGCGTTTCGCCGAGTTAACCAGCCTGAGAGTTGGAGGGTCTATCGACTGGGTGATTTCTCCTCAGACAGAAGCCCAGGCGGCAGCCGTCGTGCATGCGCTGGATGAAGCGGGTATCGGCTGGCGGGCGTTAGGCTCGGGAAGCAATGTCCTGGCTGATGATGGCGAGCATCACTACGTAGTCTTGAGTCTAAAAGATCTGAAGGGCGAAGTGCAGTTCGACGGTAGCCTGGTTCACGTTAGTGCGGGCTATTCTCTGCCGCGGCTTTGCGTAGACGTTGCCCGTCAGGGTCTGGCAGGAATCGAGGGCCTGGGGGGAATTCCGGGAACCGTTGGCGGTGCGCTTTGGATGAATGCCGGAGCTTACGAGCACGAGATCGGGAAGGTCACCGAGACTGTGAGGGTCGCTCGAGAAGGGAAGGTGGTTGAGATTCCAGGAAGCTCAGTCCAATGGAACTATCGCCACACCTCTTTCGCAGAAGGTGAATTGCTTCTTGGCGCCACGTTGAAACTTCAACCGGACGACCCAGAAAAAATCCAAGCTCGCATGGAAGACGCCAAGAGCCGGAGAATGTCTACCCAGCCGCACGGCGGCCGATCCGCTGGGTGCTTCTTTAAGAACCCTCCGCAGAGCAGCGTCGGTACTGGCAAGATCATAGATGAAATGGGGATGAAGGGTGCGCGGCGTGGAACGGCAGTGGTCTCTCCAATCCATGCCAACTTCATCGTCACCGAAGGGGAGAATGCGAAGGCCGAAGATGCTCTTGCGCTGGCGGAGGAGATTCGCGAGCGCGTCAAGCGCGAGCAGGGAATCGAGCTTGAGTATGAAGTGGAACTGTGGCGTGCAAATGAACCACGCAAACGGGACCCCGAGTCGACCTAAGGAGCCGTATTGTGCGAGAACAAGTGATTCCCCAAAAAGTTGGTAACCGGAGCGGGATAGCTGCTAAACGCCGTGCAGGAGGTGTTGCCCAACGGCCGCAGCGTCGTGACCGCGAGGGATTCGGACAATCTCTGGGTCAGCGATTGAAGTCACTGGTTGGTTATCTGCCTTTCATTATCAAAGTGACCATCGCGGTGATCATTGGCGGTCTTCTGTTCGCGGGTTATCGAGCCGCTTCTGCGGCCAGCTTTTTCCAAATTCGCAAAGTGGAGATTCAGGGCGATTCCAGAGCCTCAAGGGCAGATATTAAGACACTGGTGACGCGTGAGGTTTCCAGGACTGGGGTTTGGCGAGCGGACCTCCATGAGATTAGCTCACTTCTCGAGCGGCAGCCTTGGGTTCGCGTAGCAGTAGTCTCTCGTGTGTTGCCGGATGGAATCAGAGTTCGCCTTGAAGAGCGGCAACCTCGCGCAGTATTGCGTACGTCAGCCGGAAGATTTGTTTGGGTAGATGATGATGCCGTGCTTCTGGGAGAGATGGTACCTGATGATCAGATGCCAGAGTTCTTTCTACGCGGGTGGAACGAAGACGAAGGAGAAACCGCACGCAAGGAAAATGTGGACCGAGTAAAGAGATTTCTGGATCTGCAGCGCGAATGGACTGCCGCAGGATTATCCGAGCGCGTTAGCGAAGTTAACGTCATCGATGTTCGCGATGTTAGAGCACAGCTTGCTGGCGACGATTCACAGATTGAAGTGCGACTTGGTTCACAGGACTTCGGTAAGCGGCTGAAAGATGCCCTTAATGTCTTGGATGCACACCGTCAAACACCTCGTGGCCGGTTCATAAGTTACGTAGATCTGTCACAAGGCAGGCGCGCAATTGTCGGATTCATGTCCGGCGCCCACGCGATTACTGATAACGCTGAGTCAGGAAATAACAACGCGGCGGAACCAAAGGTTGCCGAGGTGAGTGCACGACCCGAACGTAAGAGTCAGACGGCAGGTGCGCCACGAGAGAAAGACACCAAGAAGGTACGCGAAGCAAATCCGCGTCGGGCTGAAACAACCGGAGAAGAAAGACCCAGGCGCGCTCGGCCAACACAGTGACTGGTGAATGGTTCTATAAGGAGCAAACGGTAGATGGGTAAGCGCACTCCACACACGATCGGCTTGGACATCGGAACAAGCCGGGTGACGTGTATCGCGGGTGAGCCCGGTGAAGGTGGTTTGCTGGATATTGTGGGCATCGGAGAGGCTGAGGCGCGCGGACTTCGCAAGGGTGTGATTGTGAATCCTGACGCGGCGGTAGATGCGATCAAGAAAGCTGTCGAAGAAGCTGAACGCATGAGTGGAATTGAAGCCGAGGAAGTAACCATAAATCTCGCCGGCTCACACATTCTTGGCTTCAACGGTCAGGCAATAGTAGCCGTGTCTGGTCGTGATCGCGAGATTACGCACGAGGATGTGCGGCGCGCGATAGATTCGGCCTGTGCCATTCAACTGCCTGCTGGCCGCGAAATCGTGGACCGTCTGCCACAGGAATTCATCGTTGACGATCAGGATGGCATTAACGATCCAGTGGGAATGATTGGGGCGAGGTTGGCCGTCAAAGTCCACATTGTCACTAGTCCTGTAACTGCACGGCAAAACGCTATCAATGCTGTGAACCGTGCCGGCTTGGTGGTCGCCGATATGGTGTTGGAACAACTCGCGGCCGCCGAAGCTTCTCTATCTGAGGATGATAAAGAGTTTGGCGCCGCACTTGTGGACGTGGGAGCGGAAACGACCGGGTTAGTGATCTACCAGAGGGGCGCAGTTCAACATACGGCCGTTTTTCCTCTTGGAGGCTCTCATTTTACCAACGACATTGCATTCGGACTTCGGACTCCCATTCCGGAAGCGGAAAAGATCAA
>DASSCG010000052.1:0-6938 GCA_035697925.1 Pyrinomonadaceae bacterium | reverse complement strand
TCCAATGGCCGCGAAGCGCAATGGCTTGGGAAGTTGGAAACTGAGCAGCAAAGCTGCCATGCCGGAGAAAATGAAGATGACAACGGAAAGGCTGTAAAAGATATTCTCGATTGCCAGCGCTGACAGTCCCGCCATCAGTGGTACTCGATGTCTAACAAACGCGGCTTTGGAGGGCTCACTTACCGCCATACTAGCTAGTGGAATGACGTTGCCCAGCGCGTCACCCATTAGCCGCGCCTCCAGAGCATCGCGGAAGCGAAGCCCATAGGGTGGTTCAAAACATTTTGTCCATGCGAGGGAGCGAACGACGTGACGGGTTCCGGAAAGGACGAGTATGAGAAGGAATCCTGCCCCTAGTCTTTGTATTCCACTGACAATCTGGCCGACGCCGGCTTTCCTGACAGTGTATGCAAACAGGAGTAGCCCGAGTATTGCGAAGATTATTCCGACAGGCGCAAATTTTTTCGTTCTGCTGTGACTGCTACTGGACTTGGACATTTATGTTCGTATCATGCATCTCCGCGTTGTTGCGGGCAAGCCGCATGCCCAATGGGATGCCAGGGGAACGAGTATCGTCCTTCATTTTCAAGTTGCGATTTTGCGTCCTAATACCTTTGTGATGAAATCTGTTATAGCCGCATGACTGATGACCCTATCAACGACAAGGTTACAGTCTCTTCGTCAGAGACTGGCGTTGCTTCAGTTAAGCAAACTGCAAAGTATGAAGATCTCACGAGTGCAGGCCGCGTCCTAGCCAAACGTCTTGAAAACTATTCAGGTACAAGCACCGTTGTCCTCGCTATAGCAAGAGGTGGTGTGCCTGTAGCGCTAGAGGTGGCGCGACACCTCGCAGCCCCACTCGACATAATTCTGATCCGAAGACTCCTGGCAAACGGGCCAGGTTCGCAGATCTGTGCCGTAAATGTCGGTGGGAATTTGATAATCGATCAGGGACTGGCCCTGCCCTCAGACTCACCGAAGATGCCTCTTGAATACTTTTTGATTGATGCGCTCGCCGGATTGGCTCAACGAGAGCGCTCATGTCGTGGTTCCCGGCCGGCGCTGGAAGTTAAAGGAAAGAACGTACTCGTTATTGACAATGGAATTCATACGGGCTCAACCGTGCTCGCCGCAATACGAGCGTTGCGCAAAATGAATCCATCATCACTGATTGTTGGCGTACCGGTGGCGGCAATATCGACCCGTAAGATCGTGGAATCCGCCGCTGACGAGTTGGTATGCCTCAAATGGCCGGAGCCCTTTGGTCATGTCGGTCTTTGGTACACTAAGTTCAACGTGCCTAACGAGGAACAGATCCGTGAGGTGCTCGATCGAGTTTCCTAACCTCAGCCAAGCATTTAATCGACTCGTCTTGGAGGACAAGTTTTGACCATGAACAATCAACCGACGGAAGCCGGTTTCATAAAACAACTGAACACGTTGTTTAAGGTTAATGTCGCACCCAAGCCGATTGATTTGAAGCTGGTTGAGGTGAAAGGTTTTGTTAGTGGGGCGAACGATCCGCCAAACATGGAGAGGTTTTCGCTTTTCTTCAATGGGCCCGCAGATTTTTACCTTCCGCAGAGCACTTACGAATTGCAACACGAGCAGATGGGTTCACTGGAGATATTCCTGGTCACGATAGGACAGGACGAAAGCGGGTTTCGTTACGAAGCCGTTTTTAATTATTTCAAGTAGCGCGCTTCCACTCCATATGCTTGTAGCCGCCTAGATCCTCAATGACTACGAATCCGAGCCTTTCATAGAAACGATGGGCGTCCGAGTTGAGAACGAAGACCATGTGCCGGAGAACTTTTTTGGCACGCTTGGCTTCTTCGATCAGGCTTTTTAACAGGAGAGTTCCCACACCGCGGTTCTGAAACTCTTTCAACAAGGCAATGTCGAGAAGTCGAATCTGCTCACTGTCACTACCGATCCAGATTCTGCCAGCCGGCTGACCATCGACGAGAATTACAGAATAGCGAGCATCTGGATAGCGAGCGTCGTATTCGCGTCGCTGCATTTCAAACTGCCAGCGAACGAAAGCTTCCTTCTGACCCTCCGGCCATTCAACCTGCGCTAGCTCTTCCTCGCGCGTGCCGGCGTAGAGCGCTAGCAGAAATGCATCATCTTCAGGCGTGACGGAACGTAGAACAACCTTGCCTCCTCCCGGCAGCGAAATCGGAGCATGAGCAGTCTCCTTCGACATATTCTTCCATCAACGGGTCAAATCAGCCGCGGATGTTCGCGGATTCACGCGGATCAGAATAAGACAGAACACTAGGAGGGGTAGATGAAGAGGCCAGGAGCAGGGCCAGTAAGCAGTAACTAAATCTAGAGGTGTTTTTTCGCCGCGTCTCGGTGTCCCCGCGTCTCCGTGTCGGCTAATTTAAGTGGTTGATAACAGCCTGGTAAATCAATTGGCTCTCATCGCCGGCTGGCTGCAGGAAGAGATCGAATTTGCCTAGCACTGGGTGTTCAATTACGTGGATGCTGGTAAAAGGAGGCAACGAGCTCGACGAACTGAACGTTAGGGTGAAGGTCTCGGTCCTACGGACCCCACCAGTAGTAAGTCTTAGTGACTTGGGTTTGTACTCTTTCACGCGGAGAAGTCTGAGTTCTACTTCACGGCCGCGCGAATCGCGACCAATGAAGGTGCCGCCAACATAAGCCTCAAAGGTGGTCCGGTTGTAATATAGGATCGGATTCTGTTGTGCATCGTATGGGACTTCAAATTTCAACACGGGCCGCTCTGGAACCCTCTTCTGACCAAAGGCGGCGTCGGCCGTTTGGAAGATGAAGCCGGCTGACAGAGCCGTAAGCGCACCGGACTTAATAAACTTTCGTCTTGATACGGACATCGGGCTGTTTCTCCTTAGCTTTATTTGGGCGGGGGCAGGCCTTCTGCCGTGGGACACAGTTTAAAGTGCTTCGGCCCGAACTGACAACATAAAATCAAAACAGGATCCACCTGTTTCGCAAGGCGGACCGTCGAGTAATGAAATAGCTAATTCGGTTCAAGTTCCGATTAATTCTATTGGGATGAAAGCACGGGCCGGGATAACAAAAAATGTCAGAACTACATGCAAAGAGTGAATAAGCGGCTCCGTTTCGTCTCCTCTTAGCTTTCTGGTTCCATTTGTCCCCACGCCCGATGAAGTTGTTGACGTCATGCTGGCGTCTCCCACCGCATCCCCAACCTGTGCCAACACCAACAAAACCTCTTTTTACGTAAGTTCTTGAAATCCACTACCTTCCCGATTACAATCGGTGAGCCAGTTTGCACTTGGTGCGCTATCTGACATCTCGAACTTTCACCTCAGAATGTCGAAGGGTTACTACTACCCAACGCTTACATACTCATAATTGCTTTTAGACTTACCAAAATACTGCTGGTTCTTACTCTTATTTCGAGGTTAGGACCATTGCGATCCTAAAAGAAAACTGCTCTCGAACCGATAAACAGGGAGTCATGTGTCATGTCTGAACCGTTCCTCTCGGAAATCAAAATCGTAAGCTTCAACTTCCCACCAAGGGGTTGGGCTCTATGCAACGGTCAGTTGTTGCCCATTAACCAGAACCAGGCGCTGTTTGCACTCCTGGGAACGACCTATGGAGGGAACGGGCAAACTAACTTCGCGTTGCCGAATTTGCGAGGTAGGGTTCCCATCCACACGGGTAGCGGGCACACCTTAGGCGAGCAAGCTGGCAGTACCAGTGTTACGATTAACCAATCCCAACTGCCTCAGCACGTTCATCAATTACAGGCATCAACGGCACCAGCCAATACTGATACCCCCGGCAGCAACACTCTTTTTGGTGGCAGCGCACCAAACGATCTCTACACGGGATTCGGCGCCGCAGTCTCTACATCACCGTCAGGCGTTACTAACGTCGGCGGCTCGCAGCCCCACAACAACATGATGCCGTACCTTGTTCTGAACTTTATCATCGCCTTGCAGGGTATTTTCCCGTCGCAGAATTAATAAGGAGAGACCAACATGCCCGAACCTTATATCGGAGAAATCAGGATGTTCGCGGGCAACTTTCCGCCGAACGGCTGGATGTTTTGTGAAGGACAAACACTGCCCATCGCCGAGAATGATGCGCTGTTCACGTTAATTGGAACTACTTATGGGGGCGATGGCCAAGAGACTTTTAACCTGCCAAACCTTGCCAGCCGCGTGCCAATACACATGGGAACTGGACCCGACGGCACGACTTATCAGTTAGGCGAACAGGCCGGTACGGAGCAGGAGACGTTAACGGTGCAACAAATTCCGATTCATAGCCATCCGATGTTGGCCTCGTCTAACCCAGCCTCGTCACAGTCCCCCACATCGAATGTGATCGGAAAATCCACGCAGGTCGATCTGTTCATCAATAGTCAGCCCACCGACGCGATGAATTCGCAAGCCATTTCACCCGCGGGCGGTAGCCAGCCGCACGAAAACACGCAGCCATTCCTTTGTATAAACTTCATCATCTCGCTCTTCGGCGTATTTCCGACCCAGACCTAAAGGAGACCCAATGTCAGATCAGTTTGTCGCCGAAATCCGCATCTTTCCTTTCAACTTTCCTCCTACAGGCTGGGCCTTCTGCAATGGGCAGTTGATGCCGATCTCGCAAAACACAGCGCTCTTCGCGCTCCTCGGTACTGTTTATGGTGGTGACGGCAAGTCGACTTTTGCGCTGCCGAATCTTCAAGGTAGCGCACCTATGCAGCCTGGCCAGGGACAGGGGCTTAGTTTACGCGACCTTGGCGAGACGAGCGGCACGGAGAGCGTAACACTACTGGTTTCCGAGATGCCGCTCCATACCCACACTCTCATGGCTGCCGGCAGCGATCCATCTGAATCTAATGATGGTACTAACAATGTGATCGCCCGCTCCAGAAACGGCAACGCTTATACGACGACTCTCAATCCGTTGACGCAGATGGCGTTGCAGTCGCTTCCCCCGGCAGGAGGCAGTTTGCCGCACAACAACATGCAGCCGTATCTGACGTTAAATTTTTGTATCGCGCTTCAGGGCATCTTCCCGCAACGACCTTAGTTTGGCGGTGCCCATCGACCTTCGTCACTCGCAGGGTTCTCAGCCAGGGGTTCAGCACATCCAGGGTTGGAAAGTCCAAGCTTCCAATAAGCTTGAAACCATTTAACTGATCGCTTTCTTGTTACGCCTTCCTTAAAGGCGATTGTGGCTCACCATCGGAGCTTACAATTCCGTCCTGTGCTCATAGAAAAATAATGCTCGTCCCGAGCCACCACTAAGCATAAACATCGAGGAGCCTTATGACCCACGAACAGCCGTCTCTCCGTAGCCACAACCGAAAAACTTTTATCGCGAGTCTGCTCGCATATGTGCTTCTAACGAGTCAATTAGCGCCCGTAGCGATGGCTGTCAATAGGTCCGCTAATCGTAGACTTCTCAGCAAGACATCCAAGGTTGATCGGGAGGCGGTTGAGGCGCCATCGACCGGAACGGGTGCAAATGCTTTCGCTCCCGTACCTGTGCCGCTTCGAGTCACAGCAGCAGGATTGGCGCCGATGCTTACGGCAACAAAAGTGGATTCTTTCGCTGACCCTGATATGGACGGAAGGGTTAGCCCGGGTCAGACTATTACCTATAGCGTAACGATCACTAATAGTGGACCTGATCCCGCCTTCAACGTAACGCTCAACGATACAGTAGATCCGAACACTACCATCGTTCCCGGCTCGGCCACCTCGACCCCCATCGCCACCGATGAGACATACGACGTCCTCGGAAACGTTCGCATTCAACCGAACGCCGCTAGCGGTTTGCTGGCAAATGATGTCAATCCAAACACCGGAAACAACACGGGACTGACTGCCTCGGGCCCGACGACCGGCCCCACAAACGGTCAGGCAACTGTCAACGCCGACGGAAGTTTCAGTTACAACCCGAACCCTGGCTTTACCGGAACCGACTCGTTCACTTACACAGTAACGAGCTCCGGTGGTACCGACACGGCGACAGTAACGCTCAACATCACCGGCATGATCTGGTTCGTCAACGCGGCCGCGACTCCGGGCGGCGATGGTCGCCTGACGAGTCCGTTCAACTGTCTAGTAGGCGCCGGCTGCTTCGACCCTGTTGCGGCCGACGACCCCGGCGATAACATTTTCCTCTATACGGGTGCCTACTCAGACACGGGCGCGTTGACCCTTCTTAACACCCAGAAGGTCATCGGTCAGGGAACCAGTTCAGGAACTACGCTTGAGGCGGCGGCGGGCGTCACGCTGCCACCCCACAGCGACGCGCTCCCAGCCTTGAACGGGAATCCTGGCAGCGTCACCGTCACGTCGACAGCCTCCGGCATCGTCGTCACCTCGGGCAATACCAACACACTGCGCGGCTTCACGCTGGGTAACAACGGTTCTGGTGCGAAAATTTTCAGCACGGCCTTCGGCACTCTGAACGTCAGCGAAGTAGCACTTACCGGCACGGGCACAGCACTGAACCTCGATAGCGGCACACTCGCGGCCACTTTCACGAGTATCGCTTCGACGTCCGCCGCTGGTCAGGGCATCGTTCTGGACCAGGTCGCCGGCACGCTCACCTCGACCGGCGGCACGACCATTACTGATCCGGCGACGCAAGGCATCCTCGTTACCGCATCTACCGCCGACATCAACTTCGGCAATACGATAGTCTCCGATGCAACTGATGCCATCAGCCTTCAGAACAATTCGGCGGGCACACGCAGCTTTGGCACGATTACGACCACAGGCGGTACCGGCGTCGGCTTCCTCCATTCAAACGGAGGCGGAGCGGTTAACATCACTGGCGCTACGTCCATTACTAACCCCGCCGGAAACGGCATCGACATCGATGGCTCGAACGCTAACCTCTCTTTCGCCGCCACCACCGTCAACAAGAACTCGACCGGCGGCACGGGCGTTGACCTAACA
>DASSCG010000051.1:0-9604 GCA_035697925.1 Pyrinomonadaceae bacterium | reverse complement strand
CATCATCCTCGATGCCGACCCGCTCGCCGACATTCGCAATACGCGACGTATCTGGCAGGTTGTCCACTACGGCCGCCTGGTCGATCGCCCGTCAATACTAAAGTTGGTCAAACCACGATAGCGACGATAGGAATCCCATACCCGGTCGGCTCCGTCGCTCTGGGCTGGGATGGCAATTCGTCACGGCTTTGCCGCCTGTTGTGAGGATGGGCTTCGCACTTCCGAAACCAGCCCGCTCAAGATCAATTGGGCTCCGCCCTTCCCTGCCGCAAGTTATTCGGTTTGGTTGAACCAAACCGCTGACCACCGTATTGACAACTTATTAGATCAGGCATAACCTCCCGACCAACCGACACAACCGATCATCACTTCCCATCCGTGACGTAACTTAAGCGGTTGGGCATCTGTGTTTTTCAAAACGCGACTGAAGCGTTGAGTTCTCTACCGCGACGTCTCGTTTGGGACGTCTCTGTGCTTTTGGGAGGCTAACCATGAAACACATCTCGCTGATTCTTATACTCACAATCGCTATTTGCGTAGGGCCGGTCCCGGCCCAAGGGCCTTTGGGCCCGGGAAGCAGCCTTCAACTTGTGGAAGCCACCGTTCCACAGTTGCAATTGGCTTTGCGATCCGGGCTCATTACCTCCGAACAACTGGTCCAGATGTATCTCAATCGGATCGCCGCATACGACAATGCTGGGCCCCTGCTCAACTCCTTTATTCATATAAACGCGAACGCTTTAGAGGAAGCTCGCGCTCGCGACCGCGATCGACATCGGGGTCTCGCTCACGGACCACTCTTTGGCATTCCAGTGTTGCTGAAGGACAACATCGATACTTCGGACATGCCAACCACGGCTGGTTCGGTTGCTCTGGAGAATTCCATTCCGCCCAACGATGCGTTCATCACTGAGAAGTTGCGCGATGCAGGTGCGATCATTCTAGGCAAGGCGACGCTGACTGAATTCGCAAACTTCATCGCCATTGGAATGCCATCGGGATACAGTTCGCTCGGCGGCTATGGCTTCAATGCATACGACCCACGACCACTTCCAGCTAGTGATGGTCGCCCCGTTCTGACTCCGGGCGGCTCAAGCTCGGGCTCTGGAATTGCCGTTTCGGCGAGCCTCGTCGCAGTAGCGATTGGCACAGAGACGTCAGGATCCATTCTCAGTCCCGGCTCATCAAACGGAGTAGTAGGGATCAAACCAACCGTCGGATTAGTAAGTCGTAAGGGAATCCTGCCGATTACTGCTGATCAAGATACTGCAGGTCCGCTGGCACGGACCGTTACTGACGCCGCCATCTTACTCAGCCAGATAGCGGGCAATGATCCGAATGATCCGGCGACTGCCCCATGCTTAATTCCCGGCAATTGCCATTCTGACTACACGAAGTTCCTGAAGAAACACTCGCTTCGCGGCGCACGCATCGCCGTTCCTCGCGTGCCTTATTGGATCGGTTTTACGGCAGCGCAAGAGCAGCTAATGCTTGACGCCATCGCAGCTCTCCGTGCAGAAGGTGCGTTTGTAGCCGATCCTTACGAGATTCCAAACCAAGCGGCGATCTCCGCCTTCGGCATCTGCGTAACCTTTCCGGCACCAGCAAATTGTTCGACAGTTTTAATGTATGGCCAAAAGCACGATCTGAACCTCTATCTAACGACTCGACCGAATGCGCCGGTTCATACCTTGAGTGACATCATCGCATTCAACAATGCGCATGCTGCCGTAGCCCTCAAGTATGGACAAGCAATTTTCCTCGCTGCCAATCAGCTCGACACGAGCCCTGGCAGCGCAGACACGCAGCGGTACCTCGCGGATCGCGCGTTGGATTTGGCGCTGACACGTACTGGGCTGGATGCGGTCTTTAATGGTCCAGACGGATTGCAGGGTACCGATGACGACTTTGATGCGATCCTATTTCCGCAGAATCGTGGTGCAGCCGCACCAGCAAAAGCCGGTTACCCCAGTATTGTCGTTCCCGGTGGATTTATGCCGCCGAGTGGGCCAGTGATTAACCCGGCGCCGTTTGGCGTGACCTTCACCGGGCGTGCATTCAGCGAACCAACTTTGATTGCATTGGCATATGCATTCGAGCAAGCGACCAACCATCGACAAGCACCAGCGAGCGCGCCGCCATTACCGACGGATTCGGTTGGTCGTCCCTGAATAAAAGGAGATTAGGTAGGTGGATTGAGAGCGATCTCGTGCGACGTAAGGTGATTCGCAGTTGGTCTCATTGCTCCTGTTTAAGTGTGGCGGTCCAGTTTAATACGCCGCGCGATATACCTCACCCATCCCGCCCAGCACCAAGCTTCAAACGGATTTCATAGCGACCGAGTTTTGTGCCGGCACCGAGCGTCATCTCAACTCCGCCGTCCAGTTCACGACGACGGTGATCGGGGTGGTGTCTGCTCCTTCAATCGTTGTGTTAATGAGGAAGCGTTGTCCGTCGGCCGTAACCGCATAATGGTTTCTGAAATCCGTCAACGTAAGGACTCCGAGGGGGCCAAAGAGGGGCTTGGGAACACCGGCCTCGAATGTCGATCCCAGCTTTACATCCACTGCCATGAGTTTCCTATCGGCGGCAATGTAGAAAAGCTCGCGCCCGTCACGCCGCCACCTTGGCTGGCATCCGCCGCCTGTTGAAACACGCCACTTGCCACCGGAGGCTGGAAACGTCTGGACATAGACCTCCGGTCCACCAGACTCGTCTGAGGTGTAGGCAATCCATTTCGCGTCTGGGGAGAATTGCGCCTGATGTTCGCTGAACTCCGTCTGCAGGAACGCAAACGGCTGCCGGTCCCCAGACATCGGTACCATTAGCAAGTCCCATTTCGTTTTCGGATTGAACGTTTGATAGGCGATGAACTGTCCGTCCGAAGACCAGTCGTCCGCTATTTTTGCTTCAGTTGACTTAAGGAGCAGCTCTTCGTTTCCAACGCCACTCTCAATCTTTTGATAGAGATTCATAAGGCCTTCGCGGCTTGAGGAAAAGACTACGCTGCTCCCATCGGGCGACCAAAGCGGATTCGAGTCGCCCGCTGGATGCGTCGTGAATCGCGAGGGAATGCCACGCGCGTCGAAGAGCCAGACGTCATTTGTTCCGGTTTGATTATCTACGAGGTCTACCGCGGCTCGGCGTTCATCAGGCGACAGCCAAAGAGTGAAGTAAAGGCCGGGCGCGCCGAGCGACCCGATCTTTTTGCCTCCTCGATCAAACCAGACGGGTTGGTTAAGATCGCCGCCACCGGTGCGAAAGGCGAGCACTCCATTTTCGGACGCGGCAAAGGCCGCCCGACCAAGCCCCATGTTAAATGCCACCTGTTCGGCGACGGGAAACGGCTCGCCGGTGAGTTGGAACCCGTCAGCGTCAAACCGCTGGGCCAACAGTGCCTTGTTTCGCATGAAGAGTAGAAAGCCCGGTGGGGCGAATACCGCATTTAAAGCGGTCGGGAGCAGCAAGCGCTTCGTTTCGTTTGAATCAAGTGAGCCGACATAAATTCCGCTGCTTTCCGCTTGGGCGCTGCGCACATTATAGATGAAGTGGCGACCGTCAGGCAGGAAGTATGGCCAGCGATGAGAAGATTCGAAACGCGATCGATCAAGCGCAGTCACAGGCTTCGGCTCGCCTCCTGCCGCTGACACCCGATAAAGTACGCCGGAGGCATCGCCGAAGACGATCAGTCCGTCCCGATTCCATGTCCCGCCGCGGCCGGCCGCGGCGTCGCACAGAGTTTGCGGGGGCCCACCTGAGGCATCAATCTTTTTCAGCTTGCCCCCGGCGAAGAATCCGATGAAGCGACCATCCGGGGACCAAAAAGGAGGAGAAGCGGCCCCAGCACCTTCAGTTCCTGAGAGTGCTTGGGCCGAGACAGAATTGAGGGATCTCAACCAGAGAAGATTCCGGCCTTCCGAGGTAGCTATAAAGGCCAGCCGTGTACCGTCTGGTGAAACTGCCAACCCGGATACTACGCCGGTCAGGGTTGTTTTCTCTGGTGGCAACACCGAAAGTTTGAGGACGCGCTTATCTACGGGAGCCCGGCGGAAATACTGAAAGACGAACGGCAGAGCGACGATCAGCGCCAGCGCCAAAACTGCCGTCAGGATCCACGGCAACTGCATGCGGATCCGCTCGCTAGCCGGTGACGCATTCATCGCCGTAAGCGTTTGGCTGGAAATTGGAGCGGAACCCGAGATGGCTTCCAGCGCGAACGCGAGATCGCTTGCCGAATGAAAACGTGATTCGGGATTCTTCTCGAGACAGTGATTCACCAGACGTTCGAGCGCGGGAGAGATCTTCTGATTCGAGTCTGAAAGATCGGATGGGTCTTCTTTCAAGATCGCGCTCATCGTTTCCGCTGCGGATTCACCATGGAACGCCCGCCTACCTGAAAGCATCTCGTAAAGAATGGCTCCGAAAGAAAAGATGTCGGAACGATGATCGACCGTGCGGCCTTTCAATTGTTCCGGCGCGATGTAACCCACTGTGCCCATCACGACACCCGGATCAGTATTAACTCGACGAGTTGGTATCTCTGTCTGCGCCTGGTCACCATCCAGCTGAGTCAGCTTTGCCAAGCCAAAGTCCAGGATCTTCACCCGGCCGTCGTTGGTGATGAAGATGTTGTCAGGTTTGAGGTCGCGATGAACAATTCCCTTCTCGTGCGCCGCCGCCAGACCGTGTGCGATCTGCAATGCGTAATCGATAGCGCGCCGTTGTGCCAAGGGGTTTCCACTGATTCGCTGACGCAGAGTCTCACCTTCAAGGAGCTCCGAGACAACGTAAGGAGCGCCGTCGTTCGTGCCCACGTCATACACCACCAGAATGTTGGGATGGTTCAGTGCGCTGGCAGCTTGGGCCTCCTGCTCAAATCTCGCGAGCCGATCTTTATCTGCTGAAAAAGAGATTGGCAGAACTTTGATAGCCACGTCGCGATTCAGTCTCTCATCACGCGCGCGATACACCTCACCCATACCACCGGCACCAAGTTGCGAGCGGATTTCGTAGCGGCCGAGTTTGGTTCCAGATGAAAGAGGAGCCATTGGTTACTGAGTTGTGAATCTTGGTTTGCGAATGTCGATTTTGCGAATCGCGAATTTCTACTCTGGCCTAGCAGTCACTCTTGAAATATTCACCCCGACGGATCCAACGAATTTCAAAACACGCAATCGAATTTCGCCTGACGATTCTATTTCCTGAGAGCGTTGTGGATGTTGCCTTTACATCCATCATTTCGTTCGGATTCCGGCTTCATCATCTGATCTCGTTGATCAAAACCACGTCGCTGTTCACACTTCCTCGTGAGAGTGCGAGTTGTTTGCCGTCCCGGGACCAGTCAAAAAAGAAGATTTGATTGGATTTGAAGTCTGTTAACTGCTTTGCCGGACTGCCGTTCACTGGTTGGCTCCAAATGTTGGAGATGCCGACAAGGTTCACAATGTAGGTCAGCTCTTGTCCGCTGACCGACCAACGAAGAATCATTCGCTGTCGCAGCCTTGGAACGCTAAACTTCTTTGTGGGCTGCCCGCCTTCAAACGGAATAATCGCAGCTACCCACCGAGCCGGTTTTTCCTGGTCATTAAGATAAGAGCAGGCGAATTGTTTTCCGTCCGGCGAGACGACTGCTCTTGCTGCAGTAAAGTTAGTCATTTGGATTGGCTCTCCGCCATCGATCCGCACCTTCCACAGCGTCTGCTTGCCACTATCGTTGGCTGTGAATATGACCCACTGGCTGTCGGGCGAACAAATCGGGTAACGATCGGCTTCACCTTTCGTCAGCTGTTTTGGATTGCTGCCGTCGATATCTATCCGCCAGATGTTCTGAGGGCCAGCGCTGTCTGACGTGAACACAATATAGCGACCATCGGGCGAAACTGCCGGGTGGAGGTGGTTGTGAGGATCAGTCGTGAGTTGTTTCTGACCTGTTCCATCCTGATTCGCAATCCAAAGATTCAGGTTACCGCCGGCATTTGACGTATAGACCACCCGTCCATCCGGCGAAAAGGCTACGCCCTCCAATCCGTCATATTTGTTCGATGTGACTTGAGCGGCGCTGTGGGGCTGCGTGGATGGCCCAAGCCAAATATTTGCAGTCAGGTCTTGCTGAACGGTGACCAAAGCCCGGGAATCCGCAGTCAGGCTTATTCCGCGGTAATCGTTTAAGTCGTTGGTTATTTTGCGCGTCAGGCCAGACGGATAAGACATATGCCAGATCTGTTGAGGCGATCCTGGTGTCTGGTCTGAGGCGGTGAAAATAAGCCCGCTTCCGTCGCCAAGCCAAGCAAACTGACCCAGAGCAGACCATCTTTGAGAAGTCATCGGCGTCGTCGTGCCATCGTTTACGCGCACTGCGAGCATCTGCCGGTAGCTACCGCCGGCATCAACGGCCGGAACACCAAGGACAATGATCTCTCCATCCGGAGACCACGCGGGAAACATCGTGTTGCCGGCGGGGAAAAAATCAACTGCAGTATGGCTGAAAAGCCTCCGCTCTCCAGAGCCGCCGACGTTCGCCACCATCAAAGCGGCAATTCCCTGCGCCGGATAACCGCGTATGAAGGCGAGTTGTTTGCCGTTGGAAGAAAGCGTGGCTTTAGAGTCTATGTCTTCGATGATTGTTTTCACAGCGCCCCCGAGCACAGGCACTTGATAAAGCACATTCGGCGCGTTCGTTGAACCCTTAAAGTAGTAAACATAACTGCCATCACTAGTGAAAAATGGACAACAGTAATTGGTACCAATCGAAGGAGCTATCTCCTTATCGCTTCCCGTATCAATATGTCGAAGCCAGATGCTTTGTTGCCCGGCTGCGCCCATCACATGAACAACGTATTTACCGTCAGGAGAGATGGCACCGCTATATGCCCTTCCGGTCGTCGTAAGTCTGGTCAGGTTAATCTTGCGGAAGGGTTCTGACGATTGGAGGTCGAGCTGACGCCCTCCCCAATACTTGAGACCCAGAATCACGGTTACCACCGTAAGAAACAAGGCAGTCAGAACGAGGGTAACTCCTCGCTTGTGCCGGCTGACTTCGCTCAGAAGGTATTCAGCACTTGTTACAGGATGGCTTTGCTTATCGGTTGCTGTACCGTCGCCGTCAAAGGTCTTAGTAGAGGTGTGCCTGCCGGGTGCACCTGCTGCGTCGCTTCTCGTGAACGGAGGTGCTGACCGTTTTTGTTCCGCTTCAAAATCCAACCGTTGCTTGAAGCCTCGCAGGTCTGTCAACAACTCTCTGGCTGTCTGATACCGATCTTCCCGACTTTTTCTTAGCGCTTTTGTGACCATCCATTCCAGCATCTCCGGAACGTCTCTGGAATAACGCGCTAGTGGTGGAGGCTCCTTATCGAGTATTGACGCAAGGACATCAGCTTTTGTCTGTCCTTGAAATGGGACACAACCGGCGAGCATCTCAAAGAGTACGACACCAATGGAAAAGATGTCGGTTCTTGCATCCACCGTCAGCCCACGCGCTTGCTCCGGCGACATATATTGAACCGTTCCCATCACGACACCGGGATCCGTTACAATCTGCGCTTTCGTTGCCGCCTCAGGATCAATCGTCGTCTCAGGCGATTCAGTCAGCTTGGCAAGTCCAAAATCGAGCACCTTAATGTAGCCGTCGCGCGATCGCAACATGATATTTTCAGGCTTGATATCGCGATGCACGATGCCAGCTTCGTGCGCGGCCGTTAGAGCATCGGTGGTTTGAATAGCAATTTCGAGCGCTTTATTTACTTCTATGGGCGTGCGCTTCATGAGTTGGCGGAGGGTCATCCCCTCAACGAACTCGATCGCGATGAAGTTCAACCCATCATCCGCACCAATTTCATAAATGTGTCCGATGTTTGGATGATTGAGAGCTGCCGCTGCTTTAGCCTCCTGGACAAAGCGCTGCATGCGGTTGTTGTGTGCCGCAACGTCCGCCGGCAAGATCTTCAGCGCAACTTTGCGATCCAACTTTGTATCCTGAGCGAGATACACCTCGCCCATGCCACCAGCGCCAAGTTGCGAGCGGACTTCGTAACGTCCGAGTTTGGTGCCCGGATCAAGGCTCATCGTTTCAAGTCTGTGGGCCAATTTAAGACGACAGTAATGGGTACAGAAGTGTTTTCTCCAAACGTGTTCGGGATGAGAAACTTTTGACCGTCAGCCGTGACTTCAAATTGAGCTTGAGGGTTATTGAAGCTGGGTACGCGCAGATCGAATAGAGCCTTAGGCGCACCGACCTCGAAGGTTGGGCCTTCTCCTTTGACGTCCACCGCCATCATTTTGTTGTCAGTCGACACATAGAACAACTCCTTGCCGTCGCGCCTCCAATGCACGTAGTAACCACCGTTCGTAGAAACCTGCCACTTGCCGCCAGAAGCAGGGAAGCTTTGCACATACACCTGACTGATACCCGATTCGTCGGAGATGTACGCAATCCATCGTACGTCTTGTGAGAACCTTGCGCCCCGTTCGTTGGCCTCAGTCTGCAGGAAAGGAAATGGCTTTTGATCTCCAAACAAAGGCAAGACCCACACGTCAACGTTTGTTTTGGGATCGGTAACGCCATAGACAATAAATCGCCCATCGTCAGACCAGTCGCTGGCGTACGCGTTCAAGTCGGTCTTGAGTAGCAGTTCTTCTTTACCAGCGCCGGTTGCTGACCTTTGATAGAGGTTCCGCGGGCCCTGTCGGTCGGAAGCGAAGACGATGCGGCTGCCATCAGGCGACCACACTGCAAACAACTCTTGCGCGGGATCAAACGTAAACCGAGTTGGGTTCCCGCTTGTTAGGTCAAACAGCCAGACATCGCGATTGCCTTGCAAGTCAGAACCATCTACCACTATCCGTTTTCCATCAGGAGAGAGCGATGGACGAATATAGTTACCTGGCTGGCCAACGAGGCCGACCTCTTTGCCGCTTCGATCTGTCCAGGTAAGTTGTGTCTTTCCACCCGTATTGCTGCTGTAAGCCAACAAGCCGGTTTGTGAGACTGAGAAGAAAGTTTGAAATGTACCCAAGTCAAATCCTACTTGTTCGGCAACGGGGAATGGCTCGCCGCTGAGTTGAAGTTTATCCGCGTCAAAGGCTTGGGCCATGAGTGTCGACTCGCGGCGGAACAAGAGATAACCCGGCGGCGCGTACGCGGCAACCGAGTTAGGGATATTCAGCAAACGCCGGGTTTCACCTCCATCCAGCGAGGTGACATAAATGCCCTGGCTTTGCGGTCCACCAACCACCGTAAACAAGAAGTGACGACCGTCGGGCAGGAAATGGGGCCAACGGTGAGAAGCTTCTTGCCGCGAAGGGTCGAGCTTTGTCACAGGCACCGGCACACCACCTGCCACTGGCACCTGAAAAAGCTGGTTGTTAGGTGAAGGACCAAAGACAATCACCCCGTTCCGGCTCCAGGTGGCGCCTCGAGGAGTTGGTGCACCGCACAACGTTTGCACTGTGCCACTACTAATTTCAATCTTTTTCAGTTTGCCAGCAGCAAAAAATCCAATGAAGCGATTGTCCGGCGACCAAAACGGATAGAGGGCTTCTTCGGTTCCGTACAATGGCTGCGCAGTAATCGAGTCAATCGAGCGAACCCACAAGAGACTCTTACTTG
>DASSCG010000050.1:0-6009 GCA_035697925.1 Pyrinomonadaceae bacterium | reverse complement strand
GAACCTGCAACCGCCGAATCGATCATCGAGGTCATCCGATCTGTATTGGCGCGCATCGCACGACGGTCGAGTGGATTTGGGAGATCTGTCTGGCAGGCTGCGACTGAGTATCTGGTGTGTGGCATTGAGTATTAACTATTCCGCAAGTCTAGTTGATGGATAGAAGGTTAGCAGAAAAACGATCCACGAAATCACATGAAGTGTCACTAACGACACTTGTGCTAATTCGTGCAATTTCGTGGATGGTGCCCCTTGCGAACTCGAAAAAGGGTGCTCACTTCCCGCCGATCAATTCGGAGTCGATCAAAGGCACAGGTGATGTCACCACGCGGGTGTTGTATTTCTCTAAATACCTCAGTCGTTCCTCAGTTAGCGGATAGCGCTCCGGCCACGAGTACGGATACTGGGTCATTCGGTGAAACGGAAACGGACCAACCTGATCGGGACTGGCTGAGTTTATGTCCATCTCCTTGCTGAAGCCGTCAGCAAATAATAAGAAAGTGCGGGTCCATCCGCGCTGCAAAGGCGGCAGCTTGTCCGAAGCAAACGAGATAATTAGCTCATCCCCGGGTCGTGAGACGACGAACATGTCATCAGATTTCAGCAACAACTCGCGCACGTCGCCCTCACGCGTATAGCGTCCGGTCATCACTTTCCATGGCGAAGTAAACGAGACGTCCTCATAGTCGTATCCGAGTGGCTGGCGTCCATCCGGAGAGAACTCTCGCGAAAAGCCACGCCAACGAAGGTCTGCTTTGTCAGGAGCGAGCCGGGTCAATTGAACAGGGAAGTTCCCGCCTGAGGTGTCTACGAGAATCTGATCCCAGTAGATACGCATGTTTGTAACAATGCGGACTTCACGGCTGGCACTTAAAAACTTGCCGGTGAGATCTGCGACTACGGTTTGCGGGCGACCTACCGGTATGCCGACATTCTCAATCACCGTCTGCCAGCGTCCAGCTTGGTCTTTGACTTGAAGAGCTGGCAGTCGCAAGCTCTTGCCACTTTGAGAGGCTGCGAGGTTGTCGCTCGACCACGCGTAATCAGTCCAACCCGTTAATAGCAACAGAATCCCCTGCGAGTTGCTCTTAGCCTCTTCGGTAAGCCTCAACGTCAATGTATGTTCATCAGCATATCCACGTATTTGATGAAGCCGAAAATCATCAGGGTATTGGCGATCCATCTTTGCGATGCGAGGAAGTACGTCATGCCCGTGATCGTCGACGGCTGCCAACGGCAAGTGTGCCTGGCGCGTGGGAAAGAGTTTGAATGGCTGAGGCGGAGCAGTTAATCCTTCATTGGGATAGATCTCAACGCCTTGCGGGTGGGCCACACTAATTAATTGCAACTGATCTAAGAACAGTGCCTCCTCCAATTCGTTGGTAACACGCACTTCATAGCGACCATTACGCTCCTTCAGTAGATCACCTCGAATACGGACGTACTCGTCTGGATCAGGTGTGTTGTAAATCCTCGGAGCGTCCAGATGTCCCATCTCACCTCCGCCCAGAAAGTCTGTGACGAACTCAAAACGCTCGCCGTTCCAAACGTAGAGATACGGACACGATGAAGGTTTGCGATCTAGTTCGGTAACTGAGAGCGTCAAAGCCAAAGGACCTTTAGTAGTTGTTGCTCCGCCGGACTTCGCAATTTCCGTTTCGGCCTGAACGATCCCTGCCGGCCACAAAACCCGCACAGCGTCAACCGCAGTGCGCTTGCCCAGCCCGAACACGACATCGGCAGGTGCAGGCGCTGGAAAAGAAGAATAAGTTTCGAGTTTCTGCGCCAGACTTCCGGCACGAACTTCAATCTTGGAACCTATGCCGCTGCGGTTGCTGACCTTACCTGCAAGGTTCACTCGCAGTGATTGGTTAACGTTGCCGCCATCATTACGAACTACTCTCAACCCGCCGCCCGGAACGCCGAAGATTATGTCCGTGTCGCCGTCGCCATCGATGTCACCGCTGATAAGGACCTTGGCTCGCATTAGCGGCGTGATTTCTTCCCCGACTGACGCTGCTATTCCACGGGTAGCCTTCTCGCTTGCGTCCATCCATCCGTCACCTGTGTTGCGGAGGACGCGCAGCTCCATTTGTAGACGGACTCTGATCACGGCGGTTACGAGGTCGAGCAACCCGTCGTTGTCGTAGTCGATGAATTGAGAGGCAATGCTAGACAACGGAGGTGCCGGAACGGGAGTGGTTTGAAAGCCCGACTTGCCATTGCTTGAGACGAATGAGCCGGATGAATTCCCGGCACCACCGAAGTAGAAGTCAGTAAAGCCATCTTTGTTGATATCGCCGGCGGCTACACTCGACACAGGCGTAATTCCCTTTGCACCCAGACCAACTTCCTGCGCGACATCACGGAAAGTTCCGTCACGCATGTTCCGCCACAGCGCGACTTTTTGATCGGAAGTGACAAGTAAATCCACATCGCGACGGTTGTCGAAATCGGTCGGTATAACCGCGCGAGCCGAGACGCGGTCGGAAAGCTTCGCTGCGGAAGTCTGATCGCTGAAGGTCCCATCGCCATTGTTCCTCAGCAGCTGATGAGGCGCCGGCATGTGAGCAATGGCGACGTCGCTGAACGAATCATCTTTGGCGTCCGCGATCGTCTGTAGAGCTGGTCGAATGTCCCAGTTACCGGCAATGAAAATGTCCACGTCTCCATCGTGATCAACGTCACAAAAGGCAGCAGACCTGGAGAGATATGGGTAGCTGGGAATCTTTGCTGCGGTCGTTACATCAGAAAAGCTGCCGTTCCCGTCGTTGTGATACAGACCACTTGCGCCGTACCTCAGAATAAATAGGTCAGGACGGCCATCATTGTCATAATCCCCGGCCACGGCTCCTGTGGCTATCCCTGTCGAAGTCTGTGCCAAGCCGCCTGACTTCGGTGTCACATCCACAAATTTACCGGCATCGTTGCGGAGTAGCTGCTGTTTGGTGCCCGCAACCTGGAGCAGATCGAGATCTCCGTCTAGATCATAGTCGAAGAGAAGCGCCGCTCCGCTCATTTGTTCAAGAAAGGCATCAGTGATGGGCCAATCGACTGGTGCCGGCATGACAGTCGCTGTGACATCAGTAAACGCTACGTCGGGAGTGCGTTTGTCCACCAGTTCAGGCTCAGCGCCGGTTGAAGAAATCGCTTCCGCATAACGCCCCTGTTCAAGATAGTTTGTTCCGAGCGTCGTTCCGCTGCCACGTTGACGCAACTCCTGAAACTGGTTGATGACTCTCTGGCCTTCCTCTCGCTGTCCCGACCGCAGCAAAGAGGTCCCGAGGTTGTAAAGCGCCGTTGAGTTGTACGGTTCGGCCGCTAAAGCCAAACGAAGCACCGCAATTGCCTCGGGATATTTACGCTGCTGTGCGTAGAGTTGGCCAAGATTTACATTGGTGCCTACGTCGTTGGGATCGATCCGTAGTACCTGCTGAAAGTGAGCAATTGCTTCCTCTGGTTGGTTTTGAGTTTTGGCAGCGAGCCCTAGAATGTAGTGCGGTTGCGGGGCTGCCGGAGCCAGGCCAATCGCATTTTGCAATTCCCGTTGAGCAGCGGGCAGATCCGGAATATTAAAAAGTGCGATGCCCAGATTTATGCGGGCCAGGGAAAGCTTAGGATCGAGTTGTAGTGCCCGTCTGAAAGTTTCCGCTGCTTCCTTGTACTTGAACTGCTCCAGCAGGGCAACGCCAATATTATTCGCGCGATAGGCTTCTTCTCTGGTGGTTGCTTTCGATGGCTGGTTTTGACGATGAGCTGCAGTGGAGTCTGTTAAGAACGAAGCTGCCGTTAGGAGAGTTAACGAAAAGAGTAGAATTAGAGCACGAGTCTTAAAAGACTTCATAAACGTTCCGTGATTGACAGCGACTAAATTCTCTGAAGATCTGTTCGACTAGACGGGAAGACTGCCTCGAATATAAATCGCAAAGTCCGATTGTCAAGTTTGGTCATTGTGGAGCCATGGTGGGAGAGCCTTCCTCCTCTGAACGTACAGAAAGGCGATCCACGAAATGACACGAATCAACACAAAAGACTTTAGTGATTCTTCGTATGATTTCGTGGATCGTCTCGGAGGGGGGCGGCCACGGAGTGCCGCCCCTACAATGTGATGTGCTATCTTGCTCACCCGCGATTTGATTCCGATATTCGCCAAGTCTTGATGAGAATAATTTTTCCCAAGAAACAACTAGCTGCGATCTTTTTGCTGGTGGCCCTTCTCGTGATGGGCGCATGCCGCCCAACCGACAAACTGCCGCCGAAATCCTCGCCGGAATACATCGAGCTAGTGAGGACGTTCTACATCAGCCTTGCGGCGCTGCAGGTTGGCGATGACGTTCATGCTGACAGCAAGCTCGCGCAGTTTACTGGGCTCGCCCCGAGTGAACCAGCGGGTTGGGCCAATTGGGGACTGTTGGCCTTGCGACAAAGAAATTTTGATGCCGCGGCTGCGAGACTCGAGCGTGCCCGAGCCCTGGCGCCGAACAATGATCAGATCTTCTACCTCATTGGGCTCTTACAGAGTGGCAGCGGGCGTTCCGCGGAGGCCATAGCGGCACTGCGCAAGGCAGTAGATCTCAACCCCCAAAACTTAAAAGCGATCTATCACCTGGCTGAAGAAGTCGAACGACAGGCCGATGAGAATAGTGAGGCCGAATATCAGCAACTGATGCAAAAGATCATCGCAGCAGACCCGAACAATCTGGCGGCGATGCTCGAACTTAGCCGGGTGTCAGCCAAACGTGGTGACTACGAGACCCTCCGCACTACACTGGCTAGTATCAGCGCGCGCTCCTCTGCTTGGCCGCCAGAAGTTCAAGAACAACTTAGCGCTGTTCAATCAGCTGCTGCTGGCACCGATCCCCGCGCAGCAGCCACGCGGATTGCCTTCCTGCGCAATGTGCTGGTGCGCGTTCCTGAATATCGCCAGAGTCTTTCGGTAATCAAGCCGCCCCCGGGTGAAGAGGCGACACCATTCACGGGCTTCTTAACGCTCGATTCACCGACGTTTGCGACAGCGCCCGCAGACACGGCTATTACTTTTAAACAGCAGGCGGTGACAAATATCGATGGCAAGAACTGGGGTTGGATCGGAGGCGTTTCATTGGGTAGCGAAGGTGCACCCACTTTGATGGTCGCTAACGGTCATGAAGTACGCTCGACTACGGGCGCGTCGTTTCCATTTCCTGGCGGGCCGTCAGCTAACGCTCCACTTCCAGAGGGAATTCTGCCGATTGATTTTATTTACGATTTCAAAACCGACTTAGTGCTCGCCGGAAGTGGTGGTCTACGGATGATGCGCCAGGATGACCCCAAGACTTTCACCGATGTGACCTCTCTGACAAAGCTTCCAGCGTCGCTCACAGGGGCAAGTTACACAGGCTCTTGGGCAGCTGACATTGAGGCCGACGGAGATCTCGATATCGTGCTCGGCAGCGAACAGGGTTTGCCATCCGTCTTGAGGAACAACGGAGACAGCACGTTCTTTCAGATTCAGTGCTTTGCGAACATCTCCGGGTTGCGTGGCTTTGCCTGGGCCGATCTCGACGCTGATGGAGATCCGGATGCCTCCTTGATAGATGGGGCGGGTGAGCTTCACGTTTTCACTAATGAGCGAACGGGTCAGTTTAACGAGCGTACTGTTCCATCTTCTCTGACAACTGTGCGGGCAATAAACGTAGCTGACCTGAACAACGATGGCGTGCTGGATCTTTTAGCGCTCCAAGCCGACGGCATCATAGTTCGCTTGTCAGATAAGAATGAAGGGCATGAGTGGCAGACTGCAGAGGTTGCGCGAGTGAGTAACGCGCCTAACTATCTCCACGGCACCCTGCGTCTGCGCCTAGCTGACGTCGATAACAATGGCGGCCTTGATCTGTTATTGGCTTTCTTAACGCCCGCTTCGACGGCGAGTAAATGTCCTCCTGAGTGCAATGCCGGGGCGCTGGTGTGGCTAAGCGACGAAAAGGGTGGTTTGAGATTATTGGAAAACGCTGTTGGTCCAGTACGGGT
>DASSCG010000049.1:0-8009 GCA_035697925.1 Pyrinomonadaceae bacterium | reverse complement strand
GGGAGCGGCACGGATGCGGAAGAAATAAGTTGTTAGTGGGTCAAGAGGGGTTGTGTCCTAAATTTGAGAGAAAGACGGCGTTCTTGAGATAAAACGATCCACGAAACTCCACTAAATAACACGAAGTGTTTAGTGATCTTTCGTGGATCGTTCTTCTTTTTCGCCCAAGACACGAACCGCTTCTTTGAGAGTGCGAGATTACGAGACTATACAGTAACGGGGATTGGGTTCTGGGTTAGAGAAAGTCATTTCTCATTTGTCATTTCCCATTGGTGGAGACAATTTCAAGTGCAACCCACCGGCGATGTTGAACCCCAATGACAAATGAGAAATGAAAAATGGTAAATGAGTTTTTCGGTTTAACCTGCCGCTCTAACTCACCCCGCCGCTGCCATATCCGCCTCGCTAATATCAAAATTCGCGGAGACTTTTTGCACGTCGTCGTGGTCTTCCAGGGCCTCCATTAGCTTAAGCATTTGCTTGGCATCGGCGCCTTCGAGTTTCTTGTACTCCTTCGCAACCATCTCGATCTCCGCTACCTGAGGCTCCACGCCTGCCTTCTTGACTGCTTCCAGTACTTTATCGAAATCCCCGGGTGCGGTGATGATTTCAAAATTATCCTCGTCGTCGCGCAAATCTTCTGCACCCGCGTCAGTCACGATCTCGAACAACTCATCCTCCGATTTGGCAGCCTTCCCGACCACGATGTAGCCTTTCTTCTCAAACATCCAGGCTACCGCACCCGCCGCAGCGAGGTTTCCTCCATTCTTGGAAAATGCATGCCTGATCTCGGCCACCGTCCGGTTGCGATTATCCGTAACTGACTCGATCAACAACGCCACACCGCCTGGACCATATCCCTCGTAGGTAATCTCTTCGTAATTAACGCCTTCTTCTTCGCCGGTGCCACGCCGCACTGCTCGCTCAATTGTGTCATTGGGCATGTTGCCCGCTTTGGCATCCAATATGGCCTTCCGCAGTCGGGCATTTCCGTCTGGATCTCCCCCGCCGGAACGTGCCGCGACGGTTATTTCCTTAATGAACTTGGTAAATAATTTACCGCGCTTGGCATCTAGCGCGCCTTTCTTATGCTTAATACTGTGCCACTTTGAGTGTCCAGACATATCGAAAAAGTAGTTCCTTCTTGAGCTGACGTAGTGGGTTTAAGGTGCCGAAATATATCACAAGACTCGTTCTTTGAGATATTCGCTAAGTTCGGGTACTAGGGCACTTTGCTCGTTTGGAAATCTCCGATAAATCCAGAACCGGCTGCAAGCGACCGCGTCGAGGTAAGCTCTAAAAGTGTCCTTAGTGAACCGCTAACACTGTCGGCGGTGATTTTGGAAAAGAATGGACTGTTATGAGTTTTTAACCCTAAAGGCTTAGCGGGGACGGACTCTCTAAATTAGTGGCAAACGCCTACCAGCCGCTTCGCGGCAGGTTGACAACTTTCTTGAAATGGGCGATTTTCAGTGACACATCATATCTCTCCCGAGAATGTCGAATCCATATCCCCTTCGAAACCTTTCTTCACAGGAGTACACATGAAAACGTTACGACGCCGCCCCACTACCAACGCTCTTGTAGTCTTGAGTCTAACAATCGCCTCGTTATCAGTCGCAATTTTCTTTGCTGGGGGCAGTGTTGACGCTAGCGCTCCACAGAGCTCACTTATTATTTCCGGTCAGATAAGGGAGTTTGATGGAACTCCTGTTCCCAACGTAACAATGACTTTTACCGTAAACCGGATGGGGACAATCGAAACCAGTACAACCCAGACTGATTCAAACGGCAATTATTCGTCTGGTGATTTAGGTTGTCCGAACTCCGGCCAGGTCACGCCTTCAAAGGCCGGACTTTCTTTCACTCCCCAGTCCAACGTTTTCGTTAACCTCTGTACTCCTCAGACCGCGAATTTTACGGTGATACCATCCGTGGTTATCAGTCAGGTCTACACCGGCGGCGGCGAATCCGGCGCCACTTTCAGCAACGATTTTGTGGAATTATTTAACCGTGGGAGTTCTACCATTAATCTCACCGGCTGGTCGGTCCAATTTGCAAGTTCCGCGGGCACCACGTGGCAAGGCACTAACCTTGCTGCGGTCACCTTGGCGCCAGGACAACATTATCTCTTGCAGCTGGCTTCCGCGGGTGCAAACGGAGCTAGCTTGCCAACGCCCGATTCGGCGAGCGGCATTGCCTTAAGCTCCACGGGAGGCAAAGTAGCGCTGCTTTTCAACAATACCCCGCTGCCCGCTGGGCCAACATGTCCAGCCAGTGCGGCGGTGGTCGATTTCGTAGGGTATGGAGACGCCTCTTGCGCAGAAGCCGTTCCAGCTCCCGCCCCTTCTAATACAAGTGCGGATCTGAGAAAAGGAAACGGGTGCACGGATACCGACGTCAACAGTGCAGACTTTGCTACCGGCACGCCAACTCCGCGTAACCGCGCAGCGGTAGCGTCGCCCTGCGGTGGTGGTATTCAATTCAGTGTCAGCACTGCTTCTACTACCGAGACCCTAAACGCCACGACGAAAGTTGAGCTCACCGTTACTCGGAGCGGAGATACAAGCACCGCGGCGTCGATCGAATACGCCAGTGCGGATGGGACGGCCAGCGAGCGCTCCGATTATTTAGCAGCGCTCGGTAAGCTTCGCTTTGCGGCCGGCGAGTCAACTAAGACGATTACCATCTTCATTGTGGACGATTCGTATGGCGAATCTGCCGAGACATTCACTGTCAATCTAAGTAATCCTGTAGGCGGCTCGCTCGGTACGCCGGCAACCGTTACGGTTACGATTAATAGTAACGAAGCGGCGAATGGTCCCAATCCGGTTCGCGACGCCAGTTTCAGTTCTGACTTCTTTGTCCGCCAGCACTATGTCGACTTCTTCAATCGTGAGGCTGATCCGGCCGGACTCGCTTTCTGGAAAAACCAGATCGATGAGTGTACGACTCAAGCCTGTCGCGAAATTCGCCGCATCAATGTTTCCGCGGCCTTCTATATTTCAATTGAGTTTCAGGAGACCGGCTATTTGGTTTACAAGGCTTACCAGGCCTCCTTCAATACCGGTGAGCATCTGGATCTCAGAGACTTCCTCCCGGATACGCAGGAGATTGGCCGCGGCGTGATCATTGGCCAGCCGGGAGCCGACCAGCAGTTAGAGGCTAACAAACAGGCTTTCTTCCTCGACTTTGTCCAACGCCCTGAGTTTTTGGCAGCGGGGGCATTTCCCACCACGCTGACGGCGGCACAGTTTGTCGATAAGCTGAACGGCAACACGCTGGATCCGCTCAATCCAGGGGCAGGTCCCGCGCTTACTCAAGCTCAACGCGATGCGCTGGTTGCCCAGTTATCACCTGACCCGACTTCGGCCACATTGAGGGCCCAGGTGCTGCGCTCAATTTCGGAGAATGGCGTCTTCCATAGCCGGCAGTTCAACAAGGCCTTTGTGCTGATGCAGTACATCGGCTACCTGCGCCGCAACCCCAATGCTTCGCCAGACACCAACTTTGACGGTTACAACTTCTGGTTGGGCAAGCTCAATCAGTTCAATGGCAACTTCGTAAATGCGGAGATGGTCAAGGCCTTCATTACTTCAGGCGAGTACATTGCCCGCTTCGGCCCCTGAGGACTTAGCACAGACTTCAGTCTGTGTGTAGAGGTATTATTCTCATCAACTCCGAGAGTTAGTGCACCGACAAGCACAGATTTAGGAAGCTCTGATTCAGTAGCCTGCGAAGCAGGTGATAGCGTAAAGCCTTGGGCGCAAGCCCCAGGAAAGGACGGACTCAAGGTTGGCGAGCCCGTGAAACGGGCGACAGGAACGAGACCTTCACGCGCGGGTTTAAGCAATGCGCTTTCGCCCGCTATCGCGGGCTCGAGAAACTAACTAATTTCAACCTGGGGCTCACGCCCCAGGCTTTATGCTTCCACCCGCTTCGCGGGTTGCTACTTGACCAGAGGTTGCTTCAGTCTGTGTAGCCAGGGTATTCCTCACCACGAATAATTATTTCAGCCAGCAATCACAGACTAAAGTCTGTGCTACTTCAATTGTTCGTATTCTTTCCTGGCTTCGATCAATACCGGCAGATCCGCGTCGGCATCTCTAAATAGCGCGAGGAAATTCTGATACTCCGTTCTTGCTTTCGCGGTGTCGCCGCTCATCGCCGCAGCGCGCGCTAAACCTAAGTGGGCCAATGGGTGTTGTTCCGAGTAAATATCAATTCCAGGGTGGTCAATAATCTTTTGAAATTCAGCCGCGGCTTCTTTTCCCATCCGCTGATCCAAATACGTCTGGCCTCGCAAATAATTGTTGGTCAGCCCGATAATTATCCCGAGATCGTAGCGCCGAATGGATTCCAATATCTGAATCGCCTCGGCATGATTACCACGTTGTCGAGCAAGAAGTGCCTTGAGATATGGGGCGATCATCTTAGCCATCGGGGTGTCTCTCGGGTACAGCCGTAAAGACTCATCCAGCAACGCCTGGCTGCGAACAAAATCATTACACTCAGCATAGACCCCGGCAGCTGAGCCAATAGTAAATCTTCCTTTGTGTAAATTTAGGGCCGCAACTGCGGTCTCCTTAGCCTGCTGGCATTTTCCGAAGGCGGACTGTTTAAAAGCAAGACCCATCAACGCCTGTGCAGCATTGTCCTTACGGCCTTGGCTTTTATAGAGCTCGACGGCCCGAAGTTTTAGCTCCTCAGATTTTTTTAACTGACCCTTGGCTGCAGCGATCGATCCTTGGCCTGATAAAAAGCCAGATTCGAATGACTTACCCACTACCCACTTCGCCTCGCGTTCCATCGTGGCGTGGTCGCCGCGAATAAACGCTAAATCGTAACTAACAAAATGCGCAGTCGGACCCTCAGGATAAATTTTTCGCAGCTGTTCCAACGCCTCGTTGGCCTCATCAAAGCGATTTAACGCCATGAAACTACCAATCAGATTATCTCGCGCGCTGGTGGTGGTAGGACTCAAGCGCACAGCCTCGAGAGCTTCCTTTAGCGCATCTTCATATTTCCCGTTGTACATGTGTTGGAGTGCCAGATTGTTATGAGGAATGTAGTCATTCGGATACAACCTGGTCCAGGTTTGCAACACTTCAGTTGATTTATCAAGATCACCCTCAACGTAGTTGTAATACTTCTCAGATATATACAATCGCTCACGTTCGCTTACTCGGTCGCGAAGCTCATATGCTCTCTGAGCATATTTTTGGGCCTCGTCCATTTGTTCTCGATTGCCATGGAACACCGCGATGCGCGCATATGCCATTGCAAAGTTCGGATCCAGCTCGGTAGCGCGTTGATATAAAGTGGCGGCTTGCTCTGCATTCCCTTTGGCACGCTCTTCATTCCCCATGGTGTAAGCCTTGAGAGCTTCAAGCGAAGACGTTGTTGCCTGCTCAATCGGAACGTCATGCTTCTTGATTGAACTGAGCGATTCGCCAAGCTTTTCTCGTAGTTCCGATGCGGCTTTGCCAAGTGAAGAGAGAACTTGTTCTTTACTGCCGGCCTCTACCTGCTCGCGCGCAATAGATTCTCCCGAGCGCGCGTTCACAGCTTCTAACGTAACTACATAGGTGCTGCCCAAACTTGCGATTGATCCGATGAGCATCGCCTTCAGGCCCTGACGTTCGCAGATCTCTTTCGCGACGTCTTTCGTCAAACGCTCATCCGGCGGTCGTCCCATAAAACGGAGTGTCTCGCGCACTCGATCGTCGGGAAAGATATTCAAGAAGGGCGATTGCCCGAGTTGCACGGCCAACGCCTGCTTGAGAGTTCCGTCGAAGACAGGTTCGCCAGTTGTGTTGACGAAGTCAGCAAGCAGAATAGTGTCTTTATCGGTCAGCGCTTGAGCCCGGTTAAAGTAAAAAAACACGCCGGTGCCAACAGCCAAAACAAAGAGAACTGCCAGGATGCTGGCTCCCGTTTTATGACGCTTAATTTCGCTAACCAGATACTCGGCGCTCGAAGCATGGTGCGCAGAAGTACCTTCTACGGTAGGTGCAACACGCCCTGAAATCGTGGGAACCGCCGCCGAGTTGGTGAGGGCAGATCGTGAGGTGCTGTCGGGAGAGACTGAACGTTCGAGTTCGGCCTCAAACTCCAGCTTCTGCTTAAGCCGACGCAAATCGGTCAAAAACTCTTTTATTGTCTGGTAACGTTCTTCCCTATCTTTCCGCAGCGCTTTGGTAACGATCCAGTCAAGTTCCGCAGGAACACCGGGAGCAAAACGGGCAAGCGGCGGCGCTTCCTTTTGCGTTATTGCGACAATGACATCAGTCGATGTTTCGCCTTCAAATGGAGTCCTGCCCGCGATCATTTCATACATCACGACGCCGAGACTCCAAATGTCACTACGAGCATCAACCGGCTTGCCCCGTGCTTGTTCGGGAGACATGTAGTGAGACGTGCCCATCACTACGCCAGCATCTGTCTGCACCAGGACTCGGGTGGATGCCTCACCGTCCGACGGCTCTCGTTCGATAGCTCTTTCTGTTAGCTTCGCGAGACCAAAGTCGAGCACCTTCACGTAGCCGTTCTGCCGAATCATGATGTTGTCCGGCTTAATATCGCGGTGAATGATGCCCGCTGCATGAGCTTCTTCGAGCGCACTGGCCACTTGAACAGCTATATCGAGAATTGCCAGGGCTTCCAGAGGGGAGCCGGCCATCTTCCGCCGCAGCGTTTTCCCATCAATGTATTCGGTGGCGATGAAGTGCCGGCCGTCGTCTACGCCGACTTCATGAATCGTGAGAATGTTTGGATGATTTAGTGCGGAAGCGGAGCAGGCCTCCTGCTCAAAACGGTGCAGCCGGTCTCGATTCGTTGTGTAATCCTCGCCGAGTATCTTGAGGGCGACTTTCCGGCCGAGCTTTGTGTCTTCGGCCAAATACACGACGCCCATCCCGCCAGCCCCGAGCTTTTCCAAAATTCGATAATGGGAAATTGTTTTGACTTCCATGCTTTTCAGTACGCCGGCAACTCAAATGGAAGATCGGGATTAGAAATGCACGAACAAAACAGGACTGATTTCATCGTTGACAATATTCCACCGTGCAAAGCGTAGTCAACGTGACTCTCGCTCAATTAGCGCTTCCAAAGCCTCCGGCCCAACGCCGCTAACCCTAAGCTGCTTAACCTTTGAACCATGTCCCGCGATAATTTGAACAGCGCTACGCGAAACCTTGAAACCCATCGCCAGTGTTCGTATCAATGCTTCATTCGCTGCCCCGTCAACGGGCGCTGCAGCAATCCTCAGCCGCAAGGTGCCATTGTGTTCGCCCACAATTTCGCTTCGTGACGCGCGAGGCACCACTTGCACTTTAAAGGTTATGCCATCGCCAGTTTCTGTATAGGGAATCACGGCAATCCGACACGGTTATCTAAGTGATCAAAGTACCGGCAATCGCCCTCTGAAACAATTGAAGAATCAGTAGGACGATGATAGGAGAAATATCAAACATTCCAAGTGGTGGAATGATCCTGCGAAAAGGCCCCAGGACAGGCTCGGTGAATCTCACGAGGAAGCGCATTAAACGGTTTCCATAGCTCATGCCCCAGCCGAGAATAATTCGCGCCACGATCATCAACGAGTACACTGCCAGGACTCCAAAGAGTAAATAACCCATTAACGGTACCAACGCTCCGCGCTGCAAACTATTAACCACGCCCCCGAGCGTAAAATGGAGAGAGCCCGCCAACTCCAATAGTAACCATCCTATTAAGATAGCAATCAATATTGTTACAAACGGCGCTATCTTTTGATCCAGACCGTAAGACATCAGGATCCTTCGCACTGGATTGACCAGGGGATCGCTAAACTGCCGAATGGTAAGAGCGGTTCGGCTGAAAGGATTCATGTCTGCGTAGTTAACTATCACTCGGGCGAGTATTAGTAGGATAACGCCGACAATTACACTGACCACCAAATACCAGACAGCCAACCATACTAAGTTAATGATTATCATGTTTGTGATTTACGTTCTCCGAAGATGGCG
>DASSCG010000048.1:0-7241 GCA_035697925.1 Pyrinomonadaceae bacterium | reverse complement strand
AGCGCCACCGGAAGGCGAGGGTTCGGGTCCCGACCCTACTAACTTCGTCCCTTTCAGGGACACCCGTCGAAGAGAGATTCTGGCTCTTAAGTTTTGCAAAGTTGACAAAACACCTCCATGGACAAAATTCAAAATGACCTGAAGGCCAAGCCCGAAACGCTCCGAGGGACGAAACTATCCTTCATCGGTTGCGGAGCGATGGGCGAAGCAATTATCGCGGGCCTGCTTAAAAAGAGTTTGGTGAAAACAGAACAAGTGGTGGGCAGTCATCCGCGCAGGGATCGTCGAGAAGAGCTGCAGAAGAAATACTGGATTCGAATTTTCGAGAGCAACAAGGATGCGGTGGCCTTCGGACACGAGCCCGCACGCGTTAACGAAGGCGAGCAAGCTTCCTCGATTGTGATTTTGACAGTCAAGCCGCAGCGGCTGGGTATCATCCTCCGAGAATTAAAAGATTCGGTCAAACCAGATCAGTTGATTATTTCCATTGTAGCCGGCGCCCGAATTGAGACGATTGCCGACGATCTGGACCATAAGTCGATAGTTCGAGCAATGCCAAACACTCCCGCTCAAATTGGGCACGGGACTACTGTTTGGACGGCTACGCCTGAAGTCACGGAAGCACAGCAGCGCCAGATTCGCATGATCTTCGGAGCACTCGGTCTGGAGCTGCAGGTCGAAGAGGAAAGAATGATCGATATGGCCACTGCACTTTCAGCCACAGGGCCAACCTACACGTTTCTGGTGATGGAAGCGCTGATTGATGCCGGTGTCCACATGGGATTTTCACGGCATGTGGCGGAAGAGTTGGTTTTGCAGACGATGTTGGGCAGCGTGCTTTTCGCGCGCGAATCACACAAGCATCCTGCCGAATTGCGTAACATGGTCACTTCACCTGGAGGCACGTCCGCAGAAGCGATTTATCAAATGGAGAAGGGCAGCTTGCGCACGGTGCTTTCCAAGGCAGTCTGGGCTGCGTTTCAGCGTGCTAACACGTTAGGCCGCAAGGCAAAGCACGATAGTTAGTCCATGAAAGAAAAACTTCAGGTTATGAAATTTGGCGGCACTTCGGTTGGTAACGCCGAGTGCATCCAGCGAGCGGCGAAGATCATCGCGGACTCTGCGAGTGAAAGTGATGTGGTCGCCGTCGTCTCCGCAATGAGCGGTGTCACCAATCGTCTCATCGAGGCAGCCCATCAATCCGAGACCGGCGATGCGACCGCTGCTGAGCAGATCGCCGACCTGCTCCGCAAACAGCATGTTGAGGCAGTCCAAACAATCGTTTACGACGATACCAAACGCGCGCAACTCACTACCGAAACTGAGACCATCATCGAAGAAACTGCCAGCCTGTGCCGGGGAACGGCGCTCTTGCGCGAGTTGACGCCCCGCGCTCTCGACTCCATAGCCAGCGCAGGAGAGCGGTTATCAGCGAGATTGCTGGCGGCCGCTTTAGTAGAGTGCGGAGTGCGAAGCATTCCCTTCGACGCGACAGACGTGATCGTCACGGATGGGTCGCATGGTCAGGCGGAGCCGTTGATGGCCGAAACGCGCGAACGCGTCCATCAAAAACTTCTTCCGCTCGTTGACCAGAGTACAGTTCCGGTTGTCACAGGATTCACTGGAGCGACATCGTCAGGCATTTTGACGACGCTCGGCCGCGGCGGTTCCGATTACTCGGCGACCATTCTGGGCGCGGTGCTCAATGCAACTGAAGTGATAATTTGGACGGATGTTGACGGTGTTTTGACTGCCGATCCTCGCCTTGTGCCCGAAGCTCGAACTCTTCGAGAGATTTCATATAACGAGGCGGCGGAGCTGGCGTACTTTGGCGCGAAGGTCCTTCATCCCAAAACTCTTCGGCCCGTTTCTGAAGCCGGCATTCCGGTTTGGATTCGAAATAGTTTTGCGCCACATCAAGAGGGGACACAAATTACCAGCACTGGTCATCCGACGGCTCGCGGCGTGAAAGCGATTACCGCTATTGGCGATGTCAGCCTAATCACGGTTGGTGGACGCGGCATTGTAGGTTTACCCGGCGTTGCCGCTAAGACTTTCACTGCCGCGGCGAATGCTCAGGCGAATGTTTTGCTCATCTCGCAAGCCTCATCAGGAAACGACATTTGTTTCATCATTGATTCTAACGACGCTCTTCGAACAGTGGAGAAGCTTCGTGAAGCGTTTGCTTCCGATCTGATCCATCAAAAGGTTGAACATATTATCCTGAACCCGGATATTGCCATCGTCGCGGTAGTGGGCGATCGAATGCGCGGCCTGCCGGGAATTGCCGGACGCACCTTTAGTGCGCTCGGCCGCCGCGGCATCAACATTATTGCTATCGCTCAAGGGTCGTCAGAATCGAATGTCTCTTTTGTGGTAGAAGCAGGCATGATGGCCGAGACTGTCCAATCACTGCACAATGAATTTGGTCTTGAACAACCGGCCTCTCGCTTCGACCCGGTCGAAACCAATAGCACCTTGGCGAGTGCATGATGCCCACCACGAATCCTCCAACCGCGGCGAAGAGCACTGCCACACAGCGTTGCATCGATCCTGCCTGCGGCTCTCGCTTCGATATTAACGAACGGATTTATGTCTGCTCTAGTTGTGGCGGACTGCTTGATGTAGTGCAGGAGTTAGCCACGAGTGCGGAACAATTGCAGGATTTATGGACCAGACGTCTGGCTTCAAATGACGCGCGGGACCGAAGTGGTGTCTGGCGATATCGCGAGCTCTTACCATTCGCCGACGAAGCGCCGATAGTCTCACTAGCTGAGGGTAACACCCCGATCTACGATGCGCCGCGCTCCGCCGCATACTGCGGCCTCAATGCTCTATCTCTGAAGCATCAGGGCTGCAATCCGACGGGATCATTCAAGGACACCGGTATGACAGTAGCACTCACGCAGGCTGTCAGCCTCGGAGTCGGCACGGTGGTTTGCGCGAGCACGGGCAACACTGCCGCCAGTCTCGCCGCTTACGCTGCACGCGCGAAATTGCAATGTGCGATCCTGGTGCCCCAGGGACAGATCAGTCATGCAAAACTAGCCCAGAGTTTGGACTACGGGGCCACAGTGTTGGAGTTGGCCGGAAACTTCGATGACGCCATGCGGGCCATACGCGAGTTGGCCGAAGATGAATCGATCTACCTCGTTAATTCGATCAATCCGTTTCGAATTGAGGGTCAGAAGACAGTTGCTGCCGAACTTTTGCACCAGCGTGGATGGCAGGTTCCGGATCATGTCGTAGTTCCGGGCGGCAATCTCGGCAATAGTACAGCTTTAGGCAAAGGTTTTTCCGAGTTGAAGGAACTGGGTTTCATCGACCGCTTGCCTCGTTTGAGTGTAGTGCAGGCCGCCGGCGCAGCGCCGTTCGCGCACCTGTTCAACTCTGAAGACAAACAGGAAACGCCCGATTGGACCAGCTGGCCTGCGCTCATTCCTATGGAGCATCCCCACACTCTAGCCACGGCGATCAAAATCGGCGCCCCGGTTTCCTGGCAAAAGGCGCTACGTGCCGTGCTCACCAGTGGTGGGAAGGTATTGAGCGTGAGTGAGCAGGAGATCGCCGACGCCAAAGCAATAGTCGGTTTAGACGGGGTGGGGTGCGAGCCGGCTTCGGCCTCAACCGTTGCGGGCATCAAGAGACTGATTGCCGATGGAGTGATTGGTCCAGACGATGACGTGGTTGCCGTGTTGACTGGGCATGTACTAAAGGATACGGAGTATGTCATCAGATACCATCAGGACAATCTGTTTAGCGATACGGAGACGTCGAAGCGAAGCAAAATTAAAGGGACCTATCGCAACCCACCGGCTTTAGTGGAACCGTCTCGGGAGGCGATTATGAAAAAACTTAAAAGCAAAGACGTCTCCACCAAACGCGGCAGATGATAGATCTCAAGTGAAGCCTGAGGGTGTCCAATCAGTTTCCGTTCGTGTACCGGCGTCGACTGCGAACCTTGGCGCCGGATTCGACTGCATCGGCCTCGCTTTAAAACTCTACCTGACGGTTCGGGCACAAGTAGTTCTTGATGCTGCTGACGTGTGCAAAGTTAGCGTTAACGGAGAGGGCGCTGATGAGCTGCCCAGCAATCAACACAATCTCATTTTTCGCGCTATGCGCTTCACGGCTAAGCGCGAGAGGTTGAACCTGCCTCCAGTAGAACTGGAGGTGCACAATGAGTTGCCACTGGCAAGAGGATTAGGTAGCAGTGCGACTGCTATTGTCGCCGGTGTCACCCTGGCTTCCTTGGTTTGTCGCCGCGAGCTAACGGCTGATTCGATTCTGCGATACGCCGTCGAAATGGAGGGTCACGCTGACAATGTTGCTACAGCATTTCTAGGTGGCCTGGTGGTGAGCTGTGTTAAACCCGACGGCAGTGTGCTGGCGGTGAAGCGGCCGTGGCCGTCAGAACTAAAGGTGATCGTGGTCTCACCGGAAGCGTTGCTTAATACTGCGCAAACGCGGAGTGTCCTACCAGTAAACTTGCAGCGTGAAGACGCAGTCTTCAATTTGCAAAGAGTAGCTTTGTTCGGCGCAGCTATTGAATCCGGTGATTATGACCTTTTGTGGGATGCAATGCAGGACCGTCTTCATCAAGCACATCGTCAATTGTTGGTGCCGGGTCTAAAAGAAGCTCTAGCCACTCCGGCCCAGCCTGGTCTCGTCGGTGTTGCTTTGAGTGGGTCGGGACCCAGCGTGGTTGCGCTAGCGCGGACTCGAGCTCAAGAAATAGGGGAGCAAGTCGCGGAGAACTTCCGTCGACGCGGAGTTCCGGCGACTGTGCGAGTGCTGGAGGCAGATCACGAGGGGGCGATCCATTTTTGATTTTAGATTTGTGATTGTTGCTCGACTGAATATCTGCTTTTAAATTTCAGATCTGAGATCTCAAATTTCAGATCTGAGATCTGAGATTATTTGAGCACTGCGGCTTGCGCGCTCAACGTCATCCGGTGCCAGCGCTGAAAAGTATTGATGGTCTCATTCCTATAGACTCTGACATACGCGGTTTGGAAGTAGATCACTTCCGGTGTGTGCCACGCAACACGAACTATTGGATTGAATGACGGCGGCGGTTCTGACGAGGCCTTGGCAGGCTCACTTTTCTCTTTACCGTCGTCACCCTTCTTTTGGCCACTCTTTTCTTCAAAGGCGATCGAAGCTGCTAGTAACGCGTCACGCAGAGGAATGCGAGCCTGCGTAGGTTTGTTCGTGGCTGCGTCATAGATCGCCAAATCAGTCTCGAATGCGGTCGTCACTTTTGAAGAATCCGGCGACCATGAAGGCAATGCTTCAGTTAACTGATCGTCCAGCAGTCGCTCGCCGCCATCGATAGCGATAAGACGCGGCCTCCCAGCCGGGAGTCGGGAGGCTTTCTCGCGCGCGTTCCATTCGTCCTCCTTGCAGGCGAGGGCGACTAGCGCATGATTGTCAGGAGCCCATGAGTAATAGAAATAGATGAGTCCGTCGCGGGTGGTTAGAGGTCGTAGCGCATATCCGTCACGGTTGCAGATATAAATTTGTTCCGTATTGAACGCTGTTACAGGAGGAAATGCGGGCGCGACCGATGCCAATGGGAGCGGAGAAGATTCTGGTTCCGGAACCAGTTCTACGGGCGGAGTCGGCGTAGGCGTGGGAGTCACACTCTTGCGAGCGATGAAAGTTATGAAGTTGCTGTCAGAAGTCCAGGCGACGGTTTCTGGAAAAACACATGTAAGGTTTGGTGGAATCAGATTGCGAAGAAAGCGGCCGTCCGCCGCGTAGAGGTCGATGCGAAAGGCCGAGCTCGGTTCATTGTCATTTCCGTAGAGGGCCAGAGCGCGCTGCCCATCAGGAGAAGCCACAGTCCTCAGTAAGGCATCGTCGGGTCGACGACTGTTGAAGTCATTTTGGATTGCTTCAAGTTTGGCGTTTGAGTCCAGTGTTTGGAGTTCATTTGGAATTCCAATATCGGGCTCAAGTCGATAGGCAAGGCGTTGCGCGGGAACGTCGCGCAAAACGAGGGGGCGCACATCCTGTCTGCTGGTAATCGCCTGACACCCTGCCAGGGCGGCAATCAGACTCGTTAAGATTGTGACTGTGAGTGATGACGTGGTTTTATTTCTGGGGCGTTTGGGGATTCTTCTGCCTCCCACAAATATTGGCCAAACACAGAAAGTTCTCTGGCGGCACTTTATAAGTTAATGGAGCTTCAAAACAGGTCTCAAATCCGCCGAGATGATATTGACGCAGCGCGATCGTTGTCAACGAAGTATCTATGGAAGTTACGCTCATAGCGAGCAGGGGCTTGTTTCGTTTCGTCGGCAACTTTAGGTGTCTATGGGAGTCCTCCTTAACAGTCGGGCTACTGCCTGGGACTCTAATACACCCATCACGGATGAGTCAGTTGCGTGTGGGTCGCGACGGCTTTTGTCCGTAGACCAGCTCGTGCGCGAATGACGGACTTAGGGCCAGTAGAGCGCGAATGGTATTTCGTGGAGATAGGTGGTCTTCGTCACCCTCATCATCCTGAACGCAATTGTGCTGAACCGCGCGCGATATCCGTCTGGGAAGCGGACTGTAATCGGGTGTTTCAGAAACATATGAGCGGGCGGCCATTGCTCCGACTAGATCGCAGGTTAACTCTTCTGCCCGTTGTTGGTAGATTCGCATTCCGGTGAGGCCAGACGCGCGGTTTCCCACCGCGCGAAACAGCGGCCTCAGGCTGTCGCCATCACCATCAGCGATGTGAACTAGCTCATGTGCAAGCACGCTAATCATGGCTTCGTCGGAAGGGAGGCCCGCCAGAAATAATGTACCGAAGGTTATAGTTCTGGGCCTTCTCAGAAAGACCGATGCATTGTCGCGCGAAGCCATGTCCGGCTTTACACCCCGAACACCGTGAACTCGGGCAATCGCCCGTTGCAAGTTTAAGTTATCCCTCTTGGTTTGCTGGACCTTATACTCAGCAGCCAATTTCTCGATCGATTCAGCCACAAGGTCCCGGGCTATGGGCAGCAAGCGTTGAGCGCGCTGTGCTCCTGCCACAGCCTCCCCGCTATAGACGGGGAGCGAAGGACGGCTCTGCATCTCATCAATGGGGTGGCTGCCCTTGGGATCTCTCCGTCGTTCAGTGCAGATAACATCAATCGCCTTTTCCACAAGTTCCCTAGCTTCGGGCGACATGCTCTCTGGCAATGGCCTTGAGTGAGAACCTTTTGTTGATCGTTGTTCTTGAGCAACACCGCCACTGCTGAACG
>DASSCG010000047.1:0-5021 GCA_035697925.1 Pyrinomonadaceae bacterium | reverse complement strand
GCTATTTCCAAGTACTCAACCATGTCTTCACGACTCCGCAGCCTCGATGTAGTCCAGCGACACAGATCCGAATCCAACCCAAACTCACACAATCCCTCCAAATGCTCTGGCCTAAGCGGCTCCAGACGCACGTGCGAGCCTTGCAAAGTGACAGGTTCGAAGCGCACAAGTCCAATGTCCGACGTCCAGTGTCCAACGTCCGCCGTTCAGACTTTGGACGTTGGACATCGAACGTTGGACTCTTTCCTAGATATCGAAATACATCCCGAACTCGAGCGGATGAGGTCGCATTCTCAGCGGTTGAATTTCCTTTTCCCGCTTGTAAGTGATCCATCGCTCGATTAGTTGCGGACTGAATACGTCGCCTTTCAAAAGAAAGTCATGATCCGCTTCCAGCGCCTTGAGAGAGTCATCCAGCGAGCCCGGCAGCGTGGGCACATCTTTGAGCTCTTCGGGCGAAAGATCGTAAATGTCTTTCTCGAGCGGCTCGCCGGGATCGATACGGTTTTGGACTCCATCCAAGCCGGCCAGCAACATCGCCGAAAAAGCCAGGTAGGCATTACACGATGGATCCGGTGGACGAAATTCGAGCCGTTTTAGTTTCGGCTTGGTCGAGAACATTGGAATGCGGATCGCGGCTGAGCGATTGCGCGCGGAGTAGGCAAGGTTCACTGGAGCTTCAAAACCTGGAACCAGGCGCTTGTAGCTGTTGGTGGTTGGGGCAGCGAAGGCTACGACCGCAGCAGCATGTTTCAACAGTCCGCCGATGTAGTAGCGAGCCATCTCCGAAAGACCTGCGTATCCGTCACCCGCGAACAAGGGCTTATCGCCTTTCCAAAGAGACTGGTGACAGTGCATTCCGGAGCCGTTATCACCGTAGAGGGGTTTAGGCATGAAGGTGGCCGCCTTGCCGTACTGGTATGCAGTATTGCGGACTATGTATTTGAACATTTGCAGGTTGTCGGCCGTGCCCAGCATCGTCGAGTAACGAAAGTCGATCTCACACTGACCCGCGGTAGCGACTTCGTGATGGTGACACTCGACATTTATTCCACACTTCGCGAGCGTCAATGAGATTTCTGACCGCAAGTCGCTTAGTGAGTCGGTAGGTGGAACGGGTACATAACCTTCTTTCGCGCGAATGCGGTAACCGAGATTCGATCCGGAAAACTCATTGGCATCGCGACCGCTGTTCCAATGTCCTTCGTCCGAGTCAATTGAGTAACCGGCGGAATGAGGCTCGTTATTAAACTTTACCGAGTCAAAAACGAAAAACTCAGCCTCGGGTCCAAAGTAGGCAATGTCAGCGAGCCCGGTAAATTTCAAATAGCTCTCGGCACGAACGGCTACCGAGCGTGGATCAAACGCATAACCTTCCTTGGTAATAGGATCCACGGCGTTGCCAATCAAGCAAAGCGTGGGCTGTTCTGCAAACGGATCGATCCAATATCGCGTCGGATCGGGTACGAGCAACATGTCGGATTCATGAATGGCGGCCCAACCGCGAATTGACGAAGCGTCAAAGCCGAAACCTTCTTCGAAGGTCTCCTCGCCTAGTTCGCCGATGGGAAAAGTAAGATGTTGCCAGGAGCCTGGCAGATCAGTGAATCGTACAGAGACGAATTTTGCCCCTTGTTCAGAGGCATACTTCAAGACAGTCTTTGGGTTCATCGTTTCTCCTGAAAGTTAAAGGGAGTGTCAGAGATGCTCTTCGCCCCGGCGTGGTGGTTGGTGCGAAGTATTGTGGCAGCGTAACTGGGCGGCAGCGAAAAGCGAACGTCATGGAGCGACGGCGCGCAAAAAAGTTTGCATTATAATTAGGCAGTCCGATATGTCAAGGTCTGACGAGCAGTTCTGGCGCCAGTCGTTTTCATGATTTCGAATAAATACTATAGCTATTAATAACTTAAGTGTGTTTTCAATCACGCATCCGCAACAAAAAAGTTATAGACCCATTTAAGGTTTTCTGTTACATTGCGCAGCTAAAGCTATCCAGCCTAGAAATTTCCGCAAACCAGATTCGGATGATGTGTAACTACGCTATAACTACTGAATTCAATAACATACAGCTTGTTCCTCGGGTAAGGCAGGAGACCGCGAATTGACGACGGCAATCGAGCAAACGCTCGAAACCTACGGCATCGAAAACTGGGGCGCTGGATACTTTGACGTAAATCGCAAGGGGAATCTGGTTGTCCGTCCCGCCGCTGGAGATCCTCGTTCCGCCGATCTCAAAGAAATCATAGACGACTTATCTCGCCGTGGCATTGGAGCTCCAGTGTTACTGCGGTTTCCTCAACTGGTCGCGGCCCAAGTCAGAAAACTACAGCGCGCGTTCAGCCGTTCAATTCGGGAATTTGAGTACCAGGGTTCGCATCTTTGCGTTTATCCGATGAAAGTAAATCAGCAGCGAGCTGTGGTTGAAGAATACTTGCGCGAAGGCTCTCGTTACGACTTTGGCCTCGAGGCAGGTTCCAAAGCCGAACTCTACGCAGCCCTGGCGCTTGAGCAGACCCCAGACAGCTTGCTGGTCCTGAATGGATTTAAGGACGAGGAGTTTATCGAGCTCGCTTTTGCCGGAGCGCGATGCGGGAAACGGGTTGTGATTGTGATCGAAAAACTCAATGAGCTGGATCACGTGCTGAACATTGCTGACCGCTATGAAAGCGGCTTGCCGATTCTCGGAATGCGCGTGAAGCTTTACTCAAAGGGATCCGGCCGCTGGGAGAAATCAGGTGGAGAGGCAGCTAAGTTTGGACTGACCACCACGGAAATGTTGGAAGTCATTCGTCGACTTGAGCAAGCCGATCGCATAGATATGCTCAAGCTGTTGCACTTCCACATTGGCTCGCAGCTCACCGACATCAAACGCATCAAGAACGCGATGAAAGAGGCCGCGCGCGTTTACGCGAAGGTTCACCAGCTAAAGGTGCCGATTGACTATCTTGATGTGGGCGGCGGAATGGCTGTGGACTACGACGGTTCGAAGACAGCCTTTGACTCGTCAGCTAATTACACTGCCCAGGAATTTGCCAATGACGTTATCTACACCATCAAACAAGTGTGCGACGACGAAAACGTTCCGCATCCGACAATCATTCAAGAATCCGGCAGGTATCTTGCGGCTTACCATGCAATCCTGGTGACCAACGTCCAGGACGAAATTGAAACGGTCGTTGAAGACATTACCCCAATTGAGATTGATGACGACGATCCGCAAGTTGTCACGGAATTAGGTGAGCTCAGGGCTTCGATAACCGTAAAGAACTATCGCGAGTACTATCACGACGCACTAGAACATCGCGAAGAGTTTTTTACTCTTTTCAATCTTGGTTTGGTGTCTCTCGAGGATCGAGCCAAAGGCGAAGTGCTCTTCTGGGATGTATGTGAACGTGCTGACAAGTACGCACAACAAGCGAAGTATGTCTCTGAAGAGTTTGACGATCTTCGTCGGCTCTTGTGTGCCAAGTATTTGACTAACTTTTCGGTGTTTCGCTCGGTGCCGGATCATTGGGCGCTGGACCAACTTTTTCCCATTGTGCCAATTCACTGGCTGAACAAGCCGCCGACTGAATACACAACGCTCTGTGACATCACCTGCGACTCTGACGGAGTAGTTGGCAAGTTCGTAGACTTGCACGACGTAAAACAAGTGCTCGAACTGCACGCGCTGGTTCCCGGTGAAACTTACTACCTGGCATTTCTGTTGGTGGGCGCTTATCAGGAAGTCATGGGAAATAATCACAATCTCTTCGGTGCCCCACATGAAGCTCATATCTACATCGATGAAGACGGCTATCTGATCAAGAAAGTAATTCGCGGCACGACCGTAGGCGAGGCTACGGAGCGCGCGCGTTACGAACGAAGTTTGCTCCATGACGGCTTTCGCCGTTTGATTACTCAACGAGTCAAGGACGGCGAACTAAGCGAAGCGGAAGGCGCGGAATTGGCCGAATTCTACGAGTCACGTTATGACGCCTATACATATCTTTCCGTAAATGGTGCGAGACCCCGCGCCCGGCGCCGAACAGATTTTTAAGCTACGAATACATTCAGAAACGTTTCTTATAGATATTTATCTCAGCAATCGTTAATTCAAAAGTTCACTATTCGAGAGGTTCATAAACCTTATGGTCACGCAACGAAAGCCAAAAGCATCGAAGTATCTCATTACACCCACACGTCCAGTTCAAGTGGACCGGGATCGCTCGGTTGCGGGCCTCTTGGAAAAAATGGAAGGGACGGGCTTTGGTGGCCGGCAACTGGCTGAAGCTCACCGCATCTGGCTCGACATGCTGGGTGATAACACCACCATCATGGTGGCTGGATCGGGCGCACTGATTCCCGCCGGCATGCGCCGCCTTCTTGCTTACGTAATCAAGAATCGATTTGTGGACGTACTGGTTCTTTCCGGTTCACTGCTCTTTCATGACCTCCATGAGACCCTCGGGCGATATCACTTTCAGGCCCATCCGACTATGACTGATGCCGAACTGGATTCGGCCCAGATCAGCAGAATGTGGGATTTGCTAGCCAGCGACGAAGAGTATCGCGAGGCCAACGAGTGGGTGGGCGGATTTACCAATCAACTCGACCAATCCCGTCCTTATTCAACTCGCGAGTACCTGCACTTGATTGGTCGCGAGCTGGCTGAGATTGCCTCGGAAGACGGCGTACTCACTTCAGCCTACAAAGCCCGTGTTCCAATTTTCTGCCCGGCCATGGCTGACAGCGGAATTGCTGTGGGAATTGCTGCCGCGCGTTTCGAGAAGAAGAACAATTTCATGTTCGACATTGTCCAGGACGTGCTCGACATGATGAACGTAACCGGACGCGCTCGAGTGACTGGAGTTATCAATCTTGGTGGCGGGACACCGAAGAGTTTCATTCAACAAACAGAAGTTTCTTCGTTCATCTCAAAGGATCACCATCACGGGCATAAGTACGCGATTCAGATCACAACTGACACTCCGCATCCTGGCGGTCGCTCCAACGCGGTTTCATTTGACGAAGGTTTAATT
>DASSCG010000046.1:0-7561 GCA_035697925.1 Pyrinomonadaceae bacterium | reverse complement strand
GAAAGCGCGAAGCCCGCTAACGCATCGGCGCCCTTTTGAACGATCACAGAAAAGCCACACTTTCGACTAACTCTTGAGGTTAACTGTTCTGTATAAAGAGTGTTTTCAACGCCCCCAAATTAAAAACCCCCATGAGGTACTGGGGAAGTAAGGGCAATGGCGAATACAGAAATAGGGCTGCTACTACGCAAGAAAGCCGTTGAAGCTGTTCACGAATCCACCGAAATGCTGAAGCAGGCGTTCGCCCTGCGAAGATCGGGAAACCCAGAGAAGGCCGAGAGTTTACGTAAAGCCGCTCAGACGAAGCGCGACAACTCGGTTTGGCTAATGCGTCGAGCGAATAAGCTGGATAGTGACTCCTGATAGGTTAGTAATCGTTCTCTCTTCATTTACCGTTCGCGACTCGACAGCGCTCCGCACCAGTCTATGGGTCCGAACAACAAGAAATATCTATTTTTAACCCATCCATCTAGTGACAGCGTATCCTCGGGGTTCGCTTTTCTTTGAACCAAATTTTCAAACCCGCCCTACCGCAGATCCCCATTCCTTGACACCACTTAGGGTGGCCGTTATCATCTCCGTTTCCGTAATCAGCGCGGAACTTCGCCTATATGCTCTATGTTTGAGTCGCTGTCGGACAAGCTTAAGCGCACGTTAAAGAATCTTCGCGGCGAGGGTGTGCTGACGAAGGAACATATAGACGCGGCCCTTCGAGAAATCCGGCTGGCGCTGCTGGAAGCCGATGTTAATTATAAGGTCGCAAAGGATTTTATTGCGTCGGTTAAGGAGAAGGCAGAAGGGCAGCAAGTTTGGCAAGAACTCAAGCCTTCTGAACAAGTAGTCAAAATTGTATATGACGAACTTGTTGAATTGCTCGGCGGCCAATCGTCCCGGCTAGTCTTTACAAAACAGAGTCCGAATGTCGTGATGATTGTCGGCCTTCAAGGATCCGGCAAGACCACTTCAACGGGCAAGATCGCACTGTGGCTCGCTCAAAATCAGGATCGCAAGCCGCTGCTGCTTTCAGTGGACGTCTATCGTCCGGCGGCACGCGAGCAGTTAAGAGTAATTGCAAAGGCCACTGGCCAACAGATCTTTGAACAGTCCGAAACCAACGATCCGTTAACCCTCGTCCGGGGAGCGCACAAGCATGCACAACAAACGGGTTTCGATACTCTGATAATCGATACCGCGGGCCGGCTTCACATCGATGAAGAGTTGATGGAAGAGCTGGTCAAAATCAAAGCGGAGACTCATCCGGTCGAGATTCTCTTTGTTGCTGACGCCATGACGGGTCAGGATGCGGTCAGGTCCGCTGAGCAGTTTCACGAACGCATAGGTATAACCGGCGTCGTGCTTACTAAAATGGATGGTGACGCGCGCGGCGGCGCGGCACTTTCCATCAAGCAGGTCACCGGTCAGCCAGTCAAATTTGTCGGCGTTGGGGAAAAATACGACGCCCTTGAGCCGTTTTATCCCGACCGCATTGCTCAACGGATTTTGGGCATGGGCGACGTGTTGTCGCTGATCGAAGAAGTACAGTCGAAGGTCGATCAGAGTGAAGCCGAGGAGCAACTTAAGAAGCTCCAGAAGAACGAGTTTACTCTTGACGATTTTCGATCGCAGCTGCGGCAGGTAAAGAAGCTTGGCTCTTTCTCAAAGATAATGAAGCTACTTCCCGATCAGCTTCTTGGTGGAATGGGCATGCCGCAACTCAATGACGAACAAACCAAGCTGATGGAGAAGGAGTTGAAACGGACCGAATCGATTATTGATTCGATGACCTGGCAGGAGCGCACCGATCATAAAATTCTGAACGCCAATCGTCGCCGTCGGATTGCTCGGGGATCTGGCACCTCGGTTGCGGAAGTAAATCAACTGATAAAGCAGTACACGGAAATGCGCCAAATGATGCGCCAGCTTTCCGGTTCAGGTTTGTTCGGTGGGGGCGGTTTGGGCGGTGGTTTAAAGGGCAAGATGATGCAACGCGTTGCTGGCATGGCGGGGATGCCGGATCTCGGTAGCATGGGTGGAAATGGTGGTGATTTGGGATTGCCTGGGTTGCCGGCAGGTCCATCCAGAAAAAAACTGAAGAAGAAAAAGAAGAAGAGACGGCGGTAAGAAGAGTTTTACTGTTTGCCCGCCTTGCTTTCAAAAGTGCAACAAACGGAGGTGATTACTTGTTAGCGATCAAATTAATGCGCACGGGCGCTAAGAAAAGGCCTTCCTATCGAGTGGTGGTGAAGGAAAAACAATCAAAACGCGACGGAGCGTATCTCGAGAATCTGGGCACTTATAATCCAACCCGTGAACCGGCTGAGATCAGCCTGAAGATGGATCGCGTTCGTTACTGGATTGCCAATGGCGCCCAACCTACTGAGACAGTCCGTAGACTTATCAAAGCCAGCGGTAAGACTGAGGCGACGACGGAAGCGGCGACTGCTTAGTACGTTGTCGGTTTGGATGCACGCATCTAGCAGGTTCGGTACATGCGAGAAGCAGTGGAAATGATCGTTAAGGGACTGGTAGACCGCGCCGACGCGGTCGATGTCCGAGAGATCGATCGTAATGGAGCTACGCTGATCGAGATCCGTGTTGCGCCAGAAGATATGGGTAAGGTTATCGGCCGGCAGGGCCGTACGGTTAGATCGCTGCGATCCCTGGCTCATGCCGTAGGATTGAAAAGAAAGCATCGCTTCGTTCTCGAAATTGTGGAATGAACGAAGAGCCATCAGAAGAACCGCTGGTAGCTGTTGCTCATGCCGTGAAAACCAGAGGCCTCAAGGGCGAGATTGTGGCCGAGTTATTAACGGATTTCCCAGAGCGGTTCGCAGATCTTTCCCAATTGATAGTGGTTGCTCGCGATGGAAAGCGCAGCGTAGTCCAGCTGGAAAGCTACTGGTTTCATCAGGCCAGAGTGGTCCTGAAGTTGGCTGGCTATGACACTGTTGAAGCTGCCAATCCCTTTGTTGGATGTGACTTTGCTGTACCGGAATCGCGTCGGGTACAGCTCCCCGAAGGCCAGTTCTATGATTGGGAACTGGAGGATTGCGTCGTCGAAACCACGACCGGGGAACACATTGGTCGCGTGTGCGACGTTCTGCGGGTGGGTGGCGGAGTTGAGATGTTGGTGGTTGAGAATGCGCAGGAACATGAACATCTGATCCCGATGGTGGAGACAATTGTTGTAGATATTGACAAGGCGGGGAAGCGGATCCGGATCGATCCGCCACAGGGACTTCTGGAGTTGTAGTTCTTTGACTGGTATTTTGCGATTAATAGACGCCCCGGTAGCTAATTCGAAGTTGAGTCATTGTGATGTTGCGTTTTGACGTTGTAACTATTTTCCCGGATTTCTTTCGCGAAGCGTTTGACTATGGAATCACTCGTCGCGCCCTCGCCGCCGGATTAGTAGCAACAAAAGCGCACGACTTGCGGAACTGGGCTACGGATCGTTACCGCACTGTGGATGATCGCCCGTTCGGTGGCGGTGACGGAATGGTTCTGAAGGCCGATCCAATTTTTTCAGCAGTCCAGGACCTTACCGGCTTTAATAGACGCGGAGATTATCCGAAGGGGACGCGTGTCGTTTTGCTTTCGCCACAAGGCCAAGTATTTACCCAAGCGCTAGCCGCGGATTTGGCAACGGACACGCGGCAAGTAGTGTTGATATGCGGACGCTATGAAGGCGTCGATGAAAGGGTGGCCGAGGCCCTCGTTACTGACGAGATATCAATCGGGGACTACGTGTTGTCGGGCGGAGAGCCCGCTGCTATTGTGGTGATAGATGCAATTGTCCGGCTATTGCCGGGAGCTTTAGGAAGTGAGACCTCGGCGACAAATGAATCCTTTTCAGATGGCTTGCTGGATTACCCGCAATACACGCGGCCACCGGAATATGATGGACTACGGGTACCAGATCTTTTATTGAAAGGAAACCACGCAGAAATTGCGCGCTGGCGTCGTGAGGAAGCTTTAAAAAAAACCGAGCGCAACCGCCCGGATTTACTTAAGAGTTTCAGGGCTAAATCCCCAATTAAATCGGAATTGTAAAGTGGATAGTGGAGTGAAGTGATGAACCGACTAGATAACATCGAAAATGCGCAGTTGCGAAAAAATATCCCCGACTTTCAACCGGGCGATACTGTGCGCGTACACGTTCGCATCAAGGAATCTGAAACCAAAGAACGTTTGCAGGCATTTGAAGGTGTCGTGATTGCGCGCAAACACGGCGGCGCCAGAGAGACGATTACCGTTCGTAAGACAAGCTTCGGAGTCGGTGTTGAAAGGATCTTTCCTCTCCATGCCACTATCATTGACCACATCGATCTCGTAAAAAGAGGCCGAGTGCGGCGGGCAAAGCTTTATTACTTGCGTGGATTGCGAGGTAAGGCTGCGCGCATTCGTGAGCGCGATACCAGAGGTCAGCAGGGCGGAAGCGCCCAGGCCACAGTAGCAGGTAAGAACAAGTAGCTGGCCGGAAAGAGCGTTCAGTTCTAACCCAAAGCCGGACTCTTAACAGTAGCAGGAAGGCACTTGCACATTGCAATCGATGCTCACTCGGTTGGCACCGGTCTTGGTGGCAATGAGAGTTACGCCGCGAATTTGATCGAAGCCCTCGCCGCGATCGACTCGGTTAATCAGTACACTGTCTACGTTACCAGAGACGAAGCAGTAGCAAGATTTAGTAACCGATGGCCCAACCTGAGGGTTAGGTCGACTCTGCCTCACACACCACTCATCCGGATTCCACTAACTTTAAGTACCGAGCTGCGTCGTCATCCGGTAGATGTCTTACACGTCCAATTTACCAGCCCCCCGTTTGCTCCTTGTCCGGTAGTGGTAAGCATTCACGATCTCTCCTTTGAACACCTCCCCCAGACTTTTAATCGCCGCAGCAGGGCGCAACTCCGATTTACAGTACGACGATCAGCAAAGAGCGCTGCTCGAGTATTAGCGCTTTCCGAACACGCCCGGCAAGACATTATTTCCACTTACAAGCTTGCACCCGATCTTGTTACGACAATCCCCATCGCTGCACCCGCTCACTTTTGCAGGGTGGAGGATGAGAAGGAGCTTCAACGGGTTCGACAAACCTACGGGATAAACAGGGCGTACATTCTTTCTGTAGGTTCTATTCAGCCGCGTAAAAATCTGGCGCGACTCTTATCAGCATACGAGCGTCTGCGCCAGAGTCGATCCGTGGGCAGCCTGCCGCAACTTGTCCTCGTCGGTAAGCGTGCCTGGCTATTTCGTGAAACTCTTAAAGCCATTGAAGGATTAGGAAAGGACGTTATCGCCACGGGCTATGTACCGGAGGGCGATCTGCCTGCACTTTATTCCGGAGCATTGTGTTTCGTTTACCCATCCTTCTTCGAGGGTTTTGGGCTTCCACCACTCGAAGCCATGAAATGCGGGACGCCAGTTATCACGGGAGATAGAACGAGTTTGCCGGAAGTTGTTGGTGATGCAGGAGTGATGGTTAATCCCTTTGACATCGATGCAATGGCTTCGGCGATAGCCTCGATAGTTGATGATCCGAAACTCCTCGCCCGACTGAAAATCAAGAGCCTCGAACGAGCTCGGATGTTCGATTGGCAACAAACTGCCAGACAAACTCTTGAAGTTTACAAACAGGCCGCTGATAATGCTCATCCACTGGCTTCCGTGGCACGGTCCTCAGTGCCTTAGTTGCAGGTTGAGTTGAGACCGGTTACTCCTTATGCGTATCGCTATCCTTGGAACCCGAGGTATACCGGCCAGTTACGGCGGCTTTGAAACCTTTGCTGAACACCTGTCTACCAGACTAGTGGCCCGTGGTCATGAAGTCACTGTTTATTGCCGGGCGCATTACGTCTCACCTCGTCAGCTTGAATATCAGGGTGTTCGTTTACGAGTTCTCCCTACAATACGACACAAGTACTTCGATACCGTTGTTCATGCCTTTCTATCAGCGCTACACGCTGTGCCTTCACGTTTCGATGCCGCGCTGATCTGCAACGCTGCGAACGCCCCCTTTGCATCCATCCTTCGTTTCACAGGAACTCCGGTTGCAATCAACGTCGATGGTTTAGAACACAAACGAAAGAAATGGAATTGGCTGGGCCGTCGCTATTACTTATTAGCCGAATTGCTTTCTACTATGCTGCCGAACGTGACGGTAACTGATGCCCAGGTGATTCACGATTATTATCTCGCCCGTTATGATGCGCCATCTACAATGATTGCGTACGGGGCCGAAGTTGAACGAAAGCCAGACCGGGACACTGTAAGACGGTGGCGAGTGGAGCCCAATCGATACGTGCTTTACGTATCTAGACTAGAGCCTGAGAACAATGCTCACCTGGTTATAGAAGCTTTCAAGCGAGTTAGAACTGCATATAAGCTGCTGATAGTCGGCGACGCACCTTACGCCCACGATTACATCCAGGACCTAAGAGATCGAGCCCGTGGCGACAAGCGAATTATCTTTACCGGTTTCGTCTTTGGGCAAGATTATCGCGCTCTCCAACAGAATTCTTATTGTTACGTTCACGCAACTGAAGTCGGTGGCACTCACCCAGCACTTCTCGAAGCAATGGGCTATGGCAACTGCGTACTGACTCTGGCTACGCCGGAAAACATAGAAGCAGTTGGTGAAGCCGGTATTGCTTATGCGGACGAGTTAGATTTAACTGAAAAGCTCCAGCGCGTCTTGCGCGATGGTTCTTTGGTCCACTCTTACCGTAATCGTGCCCAGCTACGAGTGCAAATGTACTATGACTGGGAACGCATAGTAGATCGCTATGAAGAGTTGTTTGCAGAAATGTCCGGACGATCAATAAATCGTCAGGCACGCGCCACCCCGAATACCGAAGTTGTCCCACGAGAAACCGTGGGATCGATCGCGAAGAGGGCGGGTCTCTAGATCTCGAAAAACTGATAACTCAAAGAGAAGGCCCCGCAGATCATCCGATCTGCGGGGCTCTGTACTTTCCAGGAAGGTCCGGTACGAGGGGGTTGGCGAATGGCAGAGACTCGAATCGTCTTTTTGTACGATCCGATCGTCCTGGCGGTGCGTTTAGACGGCGAGATAAAGCCAACAAATGAATAAATCTGGAATCTCTAGAAAGGAGCACCGATTCCCTGCCTCAATCCAAAGAACTTGTCGTCTTGTACGAAATTATACAGCCATTCCGTGACCTGTCAAGAACAATATTAACTATTTCGCAAAACTTTCGTAACACTCGCGGCTTTAATAAAAGCAATTGTAATTTGCGTCGGTAGTGGGCGATGACTATAATGCGCCATTCTGTTGGGTCGATCTGGCAGGAATTAGGCCCAATGCCTCTCTCGATTAACTATGAGAACTCAAATTAGGCGGAAGCAGCGGGGGCGTTTGGCACCGTTTGTAGGTAGGGCTGGTGAAACTCCCCTGAGGTCTCTGGCGCTAAACCTCAGTCAGGCCGCTCGTTCAGCGTTCAGCGAACCGTTCATGCTCACCGTCGAGCATCACGCAATTTACCTGCGTCGGCTGCCACAGGCTTTCGAAGGGTTCCGAATAGTTCATCTCTCAGACATT
>DASSCG010000045.1:0-3242 GCA_035697925.1 Pyrinomonadaceae bacterium | reverse complement strand
AAGGAATCAACTGAAGTATAAAAACAGTGGTTGAGTCCATAAGATGAATGCCTTCGTTAAGGCGGAGCATAACAACTCATTCAACCCGCCTCGCAATAAGCACGCCTTTCATCATAAACATTGATTGCGCGCGGTTTGATTCGAGCGTTGGGTGGCTCATTCCCACCGAATCCAATAGAATCAAATTGGGGGAAATACTGATATGCGTAAACTGAGCTTAATTACAGCTGCGCTGCTTCTAACAGTTACGTCCATAGGAGCTCAAGTTCCGAGTTTGGAGATAACCCGATCGGCATTTAGGGAAACCGCCGAACACTACCAGGAGAAGACAACCACACAAGAAACGAAGACGCCCACTCAGGAACAGAAACCGGCGATGAATTTGCAGGATTATGCTGGCCGGTATGAGGCTGATCCGAGCATGGTGGAAAACTTCATCCTGGACGTCTTTGTTGAGAAAGATCAGCTTTGGATCAAACCCTCACATTCGCCAAAAAGCCAGTTGGCGGCTAAATCGGCTGACAGTTTTGTGATTACTGCCGTCAACGGCCCGATCAAATTTAATCGTGATGCAAAGGGACTGGTTCAGAGCCTGACGATTGAGCAATCACCTGCATCAGGCACGAGACCACCACTTATTGCTAAGAAGCTGACTTTGCCGTCACCGAGTTTAAAGGGAAACACCACGTTTCGTTTAAAGGGTCACCCGAATGCGAGAGTGGTGGCAGTGGCTGGCAGCTTTAATGATTGGAATCAGTCGAAAGTGATTTGTGGCAAGGAGGGCGATGAATGGATATGTCGCATCGATTTAGCGCCCGGCAAGTACACATACAAATTCATCATCGACGGCGACTGGATTCTTGATCCGGCTAATCCGGAGACTGAGGACGACGAGAGAGGCTTTACTAATTCAGTCGTGGTAGTGAAGTGAACGCAAATTCTGTCTCGGGGAATTATCGCAGCGGTTACCTATGTCAGTTCGAAACCCACTTGCAGTAGGTCTCGTTTTCCTTACTCTGTCCTTTCTAAGACACAGCGGAGCCGCGGAAGTGGTTCAGGAGAAGCAGCGAGACCAAAAAAACAGCGCGCAATGGTCAGTAGAAGAGGTGATTAGGGAATTACCCGTCGTTGACGTTAATAGCGCTTTACCGATGGATTCTAAAGAGCGGACGCGGCGGGAGCTCCGAGGAAAGAAATATAATCAAGGTTCCCCGAGGATAGCGCCTGGCGTTGAATCGACAGAAATATACCACTGGCCACGCGGTTTTCCGGCCCTCCCTGTTGTGGAAAGTGACGCGGTCATTGTAGGACAAGTTTTTGACGCGAAGGCCTATTTATCTGCGGACCGAACAAGTGCGTATTCAGAGTTCGGAGTGACGATCCAGTCCGTCATAAAGACCCCCAGCACAAATGCCATACAGGCCGGCAGCCAGTTGTTCGTCGAACGGGCTGGTGCTCGAGTGCGGTATCCCTCTAGCCAAATGAGCAGCGTTTTGGTGGATGGCTTTGGAGTGCCACGAATCGGCAGTCGGTACGTTCTGTTCCTCAAACGCAATGTTCAGGATAAGAGCTACAGCATTTTAACAGCGTATGAACTTCGTGACGGACGCGTTAAAGCTCTCGATCAATCAACTTCAAGTGAAACAGACTTCAGCGTCTACAACAACTTCGATGAAACTCAATTCTTGAAGAACCTCACTTCAATTTCCCAGACGGTGAACCTCAAACGCTGAGAACACTGCGTTGATTTTGTGATTCAGTGCCGTTAATAGCCCGACCCCACTCTCGCATGCAATCAAAACATTAGGGTGTACTGACGTACGAGTTGCACACACGAGTTTAAAGCCAGCTAACGAGCCAACCCACGATTCAGGGTATGCCTCAGTTGCGTTAGCTATTTAAAGGCTGTTGCCGGCAAGCAAGGTGAATACTGACGGCTGCTCTTGTGACTTTAATTTTGCACGAGTGGATCAATATTGGAATAGATTAAAGACAGATAGGGTCTTCTTCTGGAATCGGCTCCCGTTGGCACCTCACTTGCGACCTAAAAGCAACCGATGACTGTGCTTCGCTTGAGAAAGGAAGCTAATTACTAAAAGGGATGTCGGCGGAGTTGGCGGCGCACTTCGTGACATGTTTGGCGGAGAACGAAGCGCCGTACGAACAGACGGGAAGCCGAATGGGCTCTTCAGGTCTACGGCTTTCCTCATCTTATGTCACTGATGACTGAAGATGTGTCCAAGAGAAAAGGGGGAAAGAACGATGTTGAGACGTTATGCTGAACGAGACGAACGCTCTTATGATCAAGATTACAGCAGCGAAAGAGAATTTCGGCGCGACTACGACGCTCCTGGCAGCCGCGAACTCCGCAGAGAAGAGTTTAATAGGAGGACTTACGGCGGCGAGATGGGACGGGATTATGAACCTGATTACGGTCAACGGGACTACACTCGGGGCTATTCCGGTAGCGAAACAAATCGGGGCTACGGAAATTACGGGCGCGAAATGTCCTCCGGCAGCAGCTATGGGCGCGGCGCCTATGGAAGTCGCTTCGGTCGTGGTGACTATGAGCGCGGCTACGGAAACCGGGAGGAGTACCGGAATCGGGCAGGACAAGAACGGGGCTGGTGGGACCGTGCTAGTGATGAAGTTTCCTCGTGGTTTGGAGACGAGGAAGCGGAACGTCGCCGCCTAATGGATGAGCAACGCGCCGGACAGCATCGCGGTCGCGGCCCGCGTGGCTATCGGCGCTCAGATGATCGCATCAAGGAGGATGTTAACGACCGCCTGTCCGATCACGCTTACCTCGATGCTTCCGATGTCGAAGTTAGTGTTGACAACAGCGAAGTCACACTTTCAGGGACGGTGAACGGCCGCTACGAAAAGCGTTTGGCCGAAGACATTGCGGAAAGCGTTTCCGGGGTGACACACGTCCAGAACAATCTCCGGGTTAACCGAAGCCAGCACGGCACTTCGCTGCCCGAATCAACCGGAAGGTCTGCGACAACAACATCGGCAACAGGGACAACTGGCGCGTCAAGCGCAGCGGCAGGTATGTCGACCGGTACGCATCGGACGAAATAAGAAGCTCGATCGGGCAGCACATCCTGTAAATAAGCACAGAAAAGCGTTCCCGCGGTTTGTCGCGGGAACGCTTTAGTTTGACACTGGGTAGTTACCCTATTCGACCACAAAGTTGGCAATTGAAACTTTGCAAAATCGTGCGGTAAGTAAATCAGTAC
>DASSCG010000044.1:0-2992 GCA_035697925.1 Pyrinomonadaceae bacterium | reverse complement strand
CGTTGAAGCGGTGGCCAGCTTGGGGTTCATAAGGACCGTTGACCCGATAGCCGTAAAGTTGCCCGGGCCGGACTTCGGGGAGGAATACGTGCCATACCTGATTGGTCCGCTCCTCTATCCGGATGTTATGACTTTCTTTTTCCTGGTCCGGGCGGTCAAACAGACAAAGTTCCACTCCGGTGGCATTTTCCGAGAACAAGGCGAAGTTGACACCTTCACCGTCCCATGTCGCGCCTAAGGGATATGGATGACCGGGACGAGTAGTGACACGCGGCATAGCCCACTCCTTCTGTGACGATTTACAGAGGCAAATAACTCATCAGAAAAGACGCTGAGGCTCGGGTTGTCACCTGGTCGGCTTATCATTTTGCAAGGAGACTGGCGAGATCCTCCGCATGTTCTTCTTCCTTGGCAGTCACTTCTTCAAGCAGCCTGCGGGTGGTTGGATCATCACCGCCGATATATTCGATCATCTGTCGATAACTGTCGATCGCGATCCGTTCCGCAACCAGATCTTCCTTAATCATGTCCTCTAACGATGTCCCTTCGGCGTATTGCGAGTGACTCCGATCCAGAATGCCTTCGGGGGATAGATTCGGCTCGCCGCCTAACTGTACGATGCGCTCCGCGATGGCATCGGCATGGGCTTGTTCTTCTTCGGCATGTTCGAGAAATTCGCTTTTGACACTTTCTGAGCTGAGACCTTTAGCCATAAAATAGTGTCGCTTGTATCGAAGCGTACAGACAATTTCTGTCGCGAGCGCGTCATTAAGCAGCCGGAGCACGACCGGCGCTTTGGCTTTATAGCCTGGCGTCATGGCGCCGTTCTCGATTTGGCGGCGTGCCCTGTCACGAATGGTTTTGACATCGAGCACGAATTGTTGCTCTTGCATGGCATCCTCCTTGTGGCGTCGGTTTCGAGTGTTTCTCGAGTCTCTTTTAGGTCTCTTTTAGATGGATGAGATGTGGATTTCGCGAGAAGAGGGGACGCACAAACTCAGCCTACCTTACTCTGCGGCGGTGCCGTAGTGTAGTGAGTGCCAGGCGGCACCGGTTCAATCAAACTATTCGCTCAACGACGAATCTGGTCACCAGTGCAAGTGTCATAGGCGCTCAGGGCGCTCAACCGAATGTTGGCACATCCTTAAATAACCTAAATCCAGTAGGGCGTTGCGCACACTCGGAGCACCCCTAGGGTTTGCCGCTTAGCGCTAGGGGATGGCCCAGTTCTTCCTTTTCCCCAATTGCGGTAAAACAAATCAACGGTTTATTTGCTTGAACCGAGGGGCCGATTTGTACCATGATAGGGGGCTGGAAAGTTTTCGTTACACGGGACGCAGAGGATAATGTCACTACACACCCACACCGCCAAAGTACTGTTAGTCGATGATCATCCCCTCGTTTTGGAGAGTATCCGCCAGCTCCTTGATTCTACGTTCAATATAGTCGGGATGGTCCAGGATTCCGGAGAAATCATCAGCCGCGCGCTGGAACACCGTCCTGACGTTATTTTGTTGGATGCTTGCATGCCGGGACTCAGCGGGTTTGCGGCCACCAAGCAGCTCAAAAAACTGCTCCCCTCGGTCAAGATCATCCTGGTGACCATGTTGACCGAAGCGATCTCGATCAGCGAGGCCTTCAGGGCCGGCGCGAGCGGGTACGTGTTAAAGCAGTCTGCGTCCGATGAGCTGCATGCAGCCATCGAGAGCGTGCTCGCAAACAAGCGCTTTCTCTCGAAAAAGATTGATCCAGAAGTTCGGGAAGCTGTCGAGCACGAATGGTTCAGACCGGAAGGTTACTCCAGCGATTTGACGGGTCGTCAACGAGAAATTTTGGTATTACTGGCGGAAGGGCGGTCGACCAGGCATATTGCGCAGCAGCTGAACATTTCCATGAAGACCGTGGAGTTTCACAAGGCTAACATTACGAGAAAACTCGGAGTTCATACGACTTCTGACCTGATCAAGTTTGCCCTGGCCCAGGGCATTACCACACTGCAGTTCTAACCCTTCGCTTTCGATCTTCATCGCACATTTCAATTCGCTGACGTTCAGTGAATCGAGGTTAAGCCTGCCGCGATCGCGTACTTCGTCAACTCTGCCGCCGTGCGCAAGCGCAACTCCTTCATAATTCGCGTCTTGTGAAACTCTACGGTTTTTACGGACACGTTGAGGATGGAAGCAATCTCTTTGGTCGCTTTGCCCTCTGCCACCAGCTGAAGCACTTCCCGTTGACGGGCGCTTAACGTCTGTGCAAATCCGACCTTCACCTCCCCGGGAGCCCCGGTGGGAGAGGGATTTACAGCCTGGTCAACGAGACTCTGCGCGACCATGGGAGACACGAACGTGCGGCCTTTGACCACTTCACGGATTGCCTGCACCAACTCAGAACCGACCGATTGCTTCAAGACATAACCGGAGACTCCGACGCGGAAGGCTTGCGTCACGAAATTCGGCTCGGAATGCATGGTGAGCACGATGATCTTCAGATTGGGGTTATTTTTCTTGAGTTGCTGGGAGGCATCGAGGCCGTTTAATAGCGGCAAGGAGATATCGACCACAACGATGTCCGGCTGAAGCTTCGCTGCCGCCGTGACGAGTGAGCGTCCATCTGCGACGATGCCCACGAGCTCGTATTCCGGTTCGAGCAGTTTTTGAATGCCTTCTGCGACAAGGACATGGTCATCAGCCAGGAGTATCCGATATGTATCTGACATAGGGTGTACCCTCGAATATAGTGTGGAGGACGCTAGTGACTCGCTGGTGTATGAAAGAAGTGTACCTGGATTGTGAGTGCCCTCTCAAGGGTATGCACGAGGGTAGGAATCTAGGGGTTTGCCGAGTGTTGCATCTAGTCGATATAGGCAGAAACAATCGAAAATCTTGCCGGTGCGTTGCGGTCCAGACGCGTGATCAATCGGGCGAAAAGAGCCCTCCTCTTGCTGGAAATCGCATGAGAGAGGCCAGTTTCAGTCCACTCAGCTAGGAGAAAG
>DASSCG010000043.1:0-5051 GCA_035697925.1 Pyrinomonadaceae bacterium | reverse complement strand
GGTTGCCCTCTGAAGAAGGCGCCGGCGTTTTGATTCCTTTGCTGACCGATAAAGACGAGTTTGTTCGCCAGGAGGCTGCTTACGCTCTGGGGCGTACGAAGAGCCGAAGCGCGGTTGCCCCTTTGATCGAACGACTGGCCCAGGACAAGAAAGATGGAGTTCGTGGAGCAGCGGCGGTTGCGTTGGGCCAAATTGGAGACGAAACTGCTGTCGTGTCATTGGCGCAACGGCTTTCACCATCGGGTTTAGCACCTTCAGGCAAAACTAAACCAATCATCGAGAAAAACGTCTTTGTCCAGCGGGCAGCTGTGGTGTCACTCGGGCAGATAGGCAGCCGGGCAGCGTTGCCAGCGCTGATGGCTGTTCTTGAGGATGAGAATACGACCGATGACGTACGCCGAGAGGCTGCCCGGTCGCTGGGCCTAATTGGTGATCCAGCTGCTGAGCCGGCGCTTCGGAAGGTTTTAATGACGCGCGACGCATATCTGTCATCCGCAGCTCATGAAGCGCTACGGAGGATAGCGCGCCGCCAAGCAGTCACCCGGGGTCTTTAACGGGAACCGCAAAAATCAAAAACGCCGCCAACTTCCAAAGTTGGCGGCGCCTTTATTTTCTTAGCAGCAAGCTATCAATTCTCCGGCTTTTCGCCGCGACTCTGACTCTTGCGCGCGGCCTTTGTGGCCTGTGGAATCGGCAGGCCAACACCACCCGAAAGTGATTCGGCGGCCTCAGGCTGTTCCTCAGGTCTAGGCATTTCCTGAATCAATGCGCCGCCTGAGCTCTTCGAGAAAATCAGCTTGTGAGTAGATCCGTCTACGTCCACGTGAACCAGATCACCAAGCCCAATCTGGCCAGTCGCCACAAGATTAGACAATGGGTAGACAAGGAATCGTTCAACGGATCGCTTCAAGTGGCGAGCACCGTATTTGAAATCCAAACCTTCCTTTAACAGCATATTCTTTGCCGTATCGGAGCACTGGAAAACAAACTTCGTTCCCGCCGACTGCATGATTCGATCCTGGACTGCTTGTAACTCAAGGTCGAGGATTTGACGCAGATGATGTTCCTTCAACGAGCGGAAGACCACCACTTTGTCAATACGATTCATAAACTCCGGCGAAAACTTCCGGCGCGCGGCTTCAACAGCAGTCCGGTAAATTTTCTGATCGACTTCGGTGTCGTTAGGATTCTTCGCACCCTTTGTGGGAGCAAAACCAATTCCGCCAGAAATGAGTTCTGACATCTCTCGCGCACCCAGGTTTGAAGTCATCACGACCATCGAACGGGAAAAGTCTACGCGACGATTATCTCCGAGTGTCAGAGTGGCCTTATCCAGGATGCCAAGCAGCAACTGCCAAAGACTGTCGGAAGCCTTTTCGATTTCATCGAACAGGATTAGCGACAGTTTCAGATCGTCAGTATGCATCCGATCCAGATTTTCCTGGGTCAACATCGGCGAAGTCTCGCGGTGACCTAGGTAGCCTGGAGGTGAGCCGATCAGCTTCGCAATTTCATGTGAGTGTTGAAATTCGGCGCAGTCGATTTTGACAATCGCGTTTGCGTCGCCAAAGAGAACCTCAGCGGCAGCTTCAATGACGCGGGTTTTTCCGGAGCCAGTGGGGCCGAGAAACAGCATGGTGCCGATGGGCCGATTCGGAGGATTCATGCCTGCCAGAAAAATCTGGTAGAGCCCGCTCATGCGTCGCACGGCGCGTTCTTGTCCAACGATTCGGGAAGACAAGCGCTCTTCAAAATCCTGAGCCCTCGGACTTTTTTGATCGGGGTCTAAAAAAACTGTAGCCGTATTGTCGTTTAAGGTGTCCATGTCCATTTCAGCTATCATCGTCGTACTCCTCGCCTGCTGCGCCAAGAGCTTTCTGACTCTTTTTCTTTGGGCCCTTTCGGCCTCCTGCTCATCAGTCATAGCAAGGAACGATCCGCTGGTTAAATTGATGCGTGATTTCAAGTCACCGTTCGCTCTGCAAACGTTGCGAGTTGCTCGCTTGTGTTCAACACCATGCTATATATACGACACGACGCCAAATGTCATCACAAAATATTGGGGAAAATGCAGAGACAATATCGTCCCGCTCAAATTGACGCGCCCTGAAGTGTGACATTTCCTGTCAGACCACGGATGACAATATGTGTTTCTGAATCCGCGCAAGGGAGACTTTTCAGGGGCTGGATGCACGTTTTGCGCGCCTACAGACGAAAAGGTTTTCAAGGCAGTTCTCAACTGTTCGCAAGCACGCGAACTCTCCTCAAAGTTCTGGTCTGGCACTCAGATGGAAAGAGTGTCAGTCGTAATACTCAAGACCCAGGTGTGTTATCAGGTCCTCGCCGCGAAGGTGGCGCAAAGTATTCTTGAGCTTCATCAACTGAATAAAGATGTCATGTTCAGGGTAGAGATGTGGCGCAGTTTGCGGTGACTTGAAATAGAAAGACAACCACTCCTGAATTCCCTTCATGCCGACGCGCTGCGCCAGGTCAAGGAACAGAGCGAGGTCAAGCACAATAGGCGCAGCTAGAATCGAATCGCGACAAAGGAAATTGACCTTGATCTGCATGGGATATCCCAGCCAGCCGAAAATGTCGATGTTGTCCCAGCCTTCTTTGTTGTCACCACGGGGCGGATAGTAGTTGATGCGAACGACGTGCGAGAAGTCCTTGTAAAGTTCAGGATAAACTTCGGGTTGCAGGATGTATTCGAGTACTGAAAGCTTAGACTCTTCCTTGGTCTTGAATGACTCCGGATCATCCAGGACCTCACCGTCACGATTGCCCAGGATGTTTGTGGAGTACCAACCGTGCAATCCCAGCATTCGCGCTTTCAGGCCTGGAGCGATGATGGTTTTCATCCACGTTTGACCGGTCTTAAAGTCCTTACCGCAGATAGCCAACTTGTTCTGATCTGCAAGCTGCCTTATCGCCGGTATGTCAACAGTCAGATTAGGCGCACCGTTCGCGAAAGGTATACCGGATTTCAAAGCAGCATAAGCGTAGATCATGGAAGGGGCGATCGACTTGTGGTTCTCCTTCATCGCCTTCTCAAATGACTCGATGGACTTGTGAACGGCATTCTCTTTAAGAAAGATCTCAGTCGAAGCGGCCCAGATCATCACGATCCTGGAAACCTTGTTCTTTTGCTTCCATTCGGCAATCTCGCCAATCAACTGATTGGCTAAATCAAGTTTGGTCTTTCCGGTCTTGACGTTGGTTCCGTTCAGGCGTTTCACGTAAGACTGATCGAAAACTGCCTTCATTGGCTTGATCTTCTGGAGTGGCCCTTTGAGTTGAAGCAGGAGATCCTTCTCGAGCACACCAGCATGCATGGCGGCTTCGTAGGCGGAGTCTTCGAAAATGTCCCAGGCGCCAAACACTAAGTCATCAATGCTGGCGAGGGGTACAAAGTCCTTAATCAGCGGAACTCGATTCTCAGTTCTTTTTCCCAGCCGGATGGTGCCCATTTGCGTTAGGCTGCCAACCGGTTCAGCAATCCCTTTTTTTATCGCTTCCACACCAGCTATGAAGGTTGTGCTCACTGCACCCAAGCCCACCAGGAGTACTCCTAGCTTGCCCTTGGGTTCAAGAATGTCCGAAGTGTGTCGAGTCGCCATTTGATCTCCTTAGAAATTGGTGCTGCGATGATACAAGTCGCACGGCGCTAGACCGGGAGGAATCTTGCTCATTACTGGCGTTGGATTGCGGACTTGTGGATGAAACAGGCAGTTCAGTGGGAAACGAGTGCTTTACGAAAAGCTCTTGGGGTTAGACCCGTAGCTTGACGAAACGCTTTGGTAAAGTGGCTGGGACTCGAATAACCCACCCGAGAACTTATTTCCGTTATCGAAAGGTTCGGGTCGGCAAGCAGTACTTGGGCGCGGCTAGTGCGAATATTGGCTAGATAGGCGTGTGGAGTTGTGCCGGTCAGTTTCTTGAAAACCCGCACAAAGTGAAACGTAGATAGATACGAAGCTGCGGCGATGTCCTTGAGTGACAAATCCTGCTCGAGTTGGGCGTACATGAGCTCGACTGAACGCCGGATACGGCGATCGATTAGCCCAACCCTTGAGAGCTCAAGCTCTTCGGAGCGACGAACGTTCGAGTAATGTCGCAAAAGGTGAACGACTACTTGATCGACTAAGGCTCCCAGCACGATTTCACGCCCTGGCTTTTCGTCCGTGAGCTCCGTCCGCAAGCTGCGAATGAGCTGGGCTAGACGCTCGTCATGATCAACAAGATCTGATTTAAAAGTGATCGCCGTTCCCGGTCCGGTTAAGTGCATCCGAACTGCGTGGTCAATGACAAAGGCGGGTGCGAGGCTTAATTGGATTAACTCAACAAATTGAGCACTTAAGCGTCCGCTGACTGTCGGGCTCAGCAAAAGGGTGTGGTTTTTCTCCAGTGATCCCAGTCCATCGGCTGTCCTGAATCTTAATTGACCATCGAAAACCAGAATTACTGTGTAGTTGGATTTCGTTTCCAGGGCCCCATCAAATTTCTTGACCCGCCTATAAAAGAGTGAGTAATGCTGCGTAACGAAGAAACGATTTAACGTAGGGGGAGCGGGGCTCATCAGAAAGAACTGTATGCGAATATCGCCGGACGGTTCAAATTGAGGGTCAAGAGTTTGTTGTGGATTGCTCCGATATCGACTCTATCAAATCTGCGATTGAGCATCACGCTGGCGAATCATCCTGGCGGGATTGTTCGTAATCAATGCTTTAATTCCTCGCGATCTAGCACGCTCAATCCACTCCAGGTTATCGACGGTCCACACCACAACTTCGAAGTGTGATTTTCTAGCCAGTTCAGTCAAACGGCGACCAGCGAGCGCGTGATGGAGACAAATCTCATCTGCTGCACATGCCCGTGCCTGGTCGACCAGCTTAATTCTCCTCATTAGAGTTGCGGGACGCGAAAGCTTAGGCTCGAATAGAGCTGCCGTGCGAATCGCAGGATCAATTGCTTTCACACGCTGAATTAAGGAGAGGTCAAAGCTTGAGACGATTACACGCTGATTAAGCGCGTGCGTCTTAATTGCTCCT
>DASSCG010000042.1:0-4719 GCA_035697925.1 Pyrinomonadaceae bacterium | reverse complement strand
ACAAAGCACTAAGATCGAAGATCTACTACGACTGACAACTGACCACTAACCACTGACTCTTCGTTAAGGAAGTATCCCTTCCGGGACCAACCAGGGATGCATATCGATTGTTAGCCTACCTGCTTGCACTGATGGATCAGTTGCTGCTAGTTCTTTCGCTTCTTCCAATGAAGCAACCTTGAAAACAAAAATTCCGCGCAGTTGACCGTTATCGCCAAATGGGCCAGCAACGACCAGCTTCTTCATCTCAGCCAACCTGATGATGTTGGCAATATGAGCTTTTTGTAACTCTTCCGTCTGTGGCGTTTTTTCGGGTGTCCATTTAGCACCGCGTGAGAGAAAGCCAATGTAGGCAGGAGTCAATTTCATCGGCGACGAAGCTTTCTTCATAACTTCTTCCGACCACCACGGGTGCATCTCGACGGCGAAGTGTCCCGACTTAACAGCCGGATCAGCGTCAGCCCACTCACGAGCTTCCCCAGCTGATTTTGCGCGCAGGATATACAAACCACGGATATCACCATCATCCGTAAGCGGCCCTCCGATAACAGCCTTGCCCGAATCCACGAGGCTCGTAAAGTACGCCCGATGTTGAGCAAGAAGCTCGTTTCGTTCCGGCGTCTTCTCGTTGCTCCACTGCGGCCCACGTTTCAATAAGGCCATGTGGAATTCCACCATCTTGCCTGCGGGGGCGGCCTTTTCCTGTGCTGTTGTAAGTTCCGCAATGCTAATCAGCAACACAATACAAACTGAGATAGTTAGTTTCATGACTTCTTTCATTTTTAGTAATTGAACTCTGCACTTCTCCACTAGCAACAACTATTCAAAGTTTTACTAGCTTCAAGCCACTGCCGTCTTAACGCAAACTACGGCTGGCAGTCCTTCTTCGATGGCGCTCCACGACTCGCCGCCGTCATTCGTACCAAAGAGCTTGCCGTTGCGCGTGCCAAAGTAGAGTCCGGTGGGTTTGAGTTGGTCTCCTGACATGCCGTCGCGCAAAATCGTCTCGAATGCATTTTCCTGGGGCAGGCCGTTCGTTAGTGCTTCCCACGACTTCCCGGCATTCTGGGTTCGATAGACACGCAACTTCGCTTCAGGCGTGCAGCGAAACTCGTCGGACTCGAGTGGGATTATGTAAGCCGTATCGGGATTGTGATGATCTATTTCCAATGCGAAGCCGAAATCCGATGGCACCCCATTAGCAATGTCCTGCCATGAATCGCCGCCATCATCGCTGCGATAGAGCCCCCAGTGGTTTTGGAGGAAAAGGCGTTTTGGGTTTGACGGATGACTGACGATCTTGTGCACGCATTGGCCAAACTCCGGGTACCACTGATCGGGAGGTAGGAACTGAGCGCGAACACCCTTGTTGCGAACTTCCCAGTTCTTTCCACCATCGTCTGTGCGATAGACGCCTCCAGTCGAAATTGCGATGTGCATGCGATCCTTATTATTGGGATCAGGCAGGATGGTATGCAGACATAAACCGCCGCCCCCAGGTTGCCATTGCGGGCGATGTGGATGATCGTAAAGCCCTTTTACCAGCGACCAGGTTTGTCCCGCATCATCGGATCTAAATAACGCTGCCGGTTCGACGCCACAATAGAGCGTGTCCGGTTCGGCGGCGTTGCCGGGCACGATTTGCCAGATCTGCTTGACTGAATTCTCCGCATCCTCAGGGAACTTAACGCCGTACGTCTCAGGCTCAGTCCAGTTCTTGCCAAAGTCCTTCGAAGTACTAAGGTAAGAACCCCAGTATGAGCTGTTCACTGCAGCCCACAGAAGATTGCGCCCGTCGCGAGAGTCATAAGCCATGGCGTAAATTGCCCGGCCTGGGAAGTAAGGCCCACCCACTTCCCAATTCTTCCTTGATGGATCGGAGCGAAGAACAAAAGCACCTTTCATTGTGCCGACTAGCAGGAGCGGATCCCCGGCTTTGGGGCTAACGTGATTTATCTCGGGCATAAGGGAACTCCAGATGATGGGTTTTGAACGACGCTGAGTTTAATGGCTACGGACGGCCGACGCCAAGCGACGAAGGGCCACCCAAAGTACCGCTAATTCGGACCACTAATTTGGGCACCAACATCTTGGCTCACCTGCTTTGCTCCGGAGGAGCAGCATGTTTATAGCTTTTGGCTAGGTGACAATCTGGCGCTCCGTAGGAGCGCAATGTATAAGCACATGTCGCTCCTGACGGAGCGAAGCATTATCTAGTGGCCCTAGGCTATAAACATGCTGCTCCTCCGGAGCATAGACAAGTGAGCCCAGTATGCGGTTCTAATTCGTAGGTACAGAAGGGTGGTTTACCTCCCGCCGGTTCTTGATGAGAGTCACTGGGGAAAACCCACCCCTCTCACACGATTACGCGGGCCTGCTTAAATACGATCGAAGCACGGGCGGCGTAGTCTTCCGCAGTAAGGCGGCCTTGGCCTTCCACTCCATCGCCCTACTGAGTTCAACCAGAAACTTTGTCTCACCGGCTTCGAGCATCGCAACCGGAACGCCATCGCGATAAAGTATCCGGTTAGACGTATGGGCGGTGATTCGTGCTCCTGGAGTGATTATGCCCACCAGGTTCAATGGATCGGCGGCACTCACCGAGATCATCGTGTCATTCGCAGGCGCACGTCGAATTGCGCGCACCATTCCCACTGCTTCGGGCAGCGCAAACTGTTCTCCCGAGATTCCGGCGACGAATCTTCCGCCGCGAATCTCCCCGCGAGCCTCCAATCGATGATAAATGCGGAGCAAGACTCGCCAAGGCAACGTCAGACCTTCGCGCTCCAGCAAACGTTTGAAGACGATTCCATATCGTTTCAGCAAAATGCGCGCGACTTTCTCCGCAGACTCGGGATCAACGGTTGGAGCTGTTGACGTTCGAACGCTCAAACCACTTTCTCTGGAATCCTTGCCTCCGCCTCCGTCTGACACGGACAGGCTTTCGCTTTCGGTTCTGCGTTGAAGGATGCTCCAACGACCGGCGCTCGACATTTCATAAACAGCTTCGCGATGTTTTCTTCTGGCAGCCGCGTGGGTCTTTCGATGGGAGGGAGTTAAAAGCGCGCGCAGGCCAGTGAAGCTATCCGACACTACCAGACCGTTGGCGACCAATTCAGCTAGCGCTTCCTCTACCTGACTACGCAAGAGTTTGGTGCCGTCCACAATGTCTGAGAAGAATGAAGCTCCCCGCGTTCTCAGGTAATCGAATACTTCCTGCGTCACCGTAGAGAACGTCATCTCTTCCACGACTGGACGGGGATAGACCGAATTCCACACGGAAAGGTCTTTCCGTCGAAGCAGGGCAATGGGTGTGCTTCGCACCGGGCCTGAACGCGATTTTTCCGAACCGTTCTTCGAAGCTGCCCCGGGTGTTAGGCGCGCCCAGACTACGTCTCCGGATAAACAGAGTGCATCAAGCCATGCCGGATCGTACTCGACCAATCGACCAGGAAAAATCTCACCTTCCCACGCTGCCGCAGGCGCCTCGAACCCCTCAAGTTGCTCGATCAAAGCCAACAGACTCTGTGGTCCTTCCATTTGATGATCTGGCGACACTTTTTGCCACGAAAGCAGGAAGCGCATGAAATCGGCAGTGGCAATCGGTTCAATCTCTTGCCGCAAGCGGTTTAGTGTGTAGCTGTGAATTCTTGCCAGCAGTCTCCGAGCACACCATTCCGTTTCTTCGGTCCCTGGTGTAAACCGACCGCGCAGCACGAACCCTTCTGCCTCAAGCTTAAGGAGGGCTCGATCAACATCGACAACTGCGAGTCCTGCTGAGGCTGCCAGGCCCTTCGCCGTAACCGGCCCTAAACCTTCCAGACGACCTCGGATCAGTTCCACCAAAGCATCTTCAAATGACCACGTTTCAGTAAACGAAAGTGGTGCAGCAATCAACGGCTTCAAAATGGCATTCGGAAAAACTGCCTGCAGCTGTGGAAGGCGCTCAGCGGCAACCCAAAGTCTTTTCCCCGAAAGCGTCTGACTGCTTGCCGGCATCGCAGGCGTCCCGTCTGGATCACTTTGGGTAGGCAATTCGGGAGGGGCGTCTTGAGTCACTGCCTCCAACACGGCGGCGCGTCTGTCGCCGGACAGCACCTTCAAGAACTCTTTCCATTCGACCGGTGCCTGCTCAGATTCGTCGCTCTCATCTGAGATTGACCGTTTGTTGTCAGCTTCGTCTACTGCAAACTCACCCAGCATTCCTTCAGCTTCGGTAATAAATCCCAACTCAACCAGCGCGTCGTGAAGTTCGTCGGGATTCTGAACCGTGGGCCAGGCCTCCATGCGCACACGATCGATAGCTGATTGATCCAGCTTGCCAATATCCGCGGCGGTTGCCGGATCAAGCCATCGTCTCTGAGACACGGCGCGTGTTCTTCGCTCTTCTAAGGGAGCGTCGTCAAGATAAGCGTACGGGCGGGCGTTGAGAATTTCAGCCGCCAGAGGTGAGGGCTCCAACAAGTCCCGGGCAAAGAGATTCTTCTCGTTGCTTTCGATCGCTACCAGGAGCTTTTCGAGGCTGTCAACGTCCATGGCTTCTTTTAGACAGTCCTGAACAGTCTGGGTAACCAGAGGATGTTCTGGAATCTCGCGTTGACCGGAGAGATTCTCGGCACAAGCAACCTGGTCAGGGAAGACTGCCGTAAGCAAGTCCTCGGCATTCATTCGCTGAAGCTGCGCTGGAATCTTTTTGCCACCCCGCCGGCGCAAAACAGC
>DASSCG010000041.1:0-6964 GCA_035697925.1 Pyrinomonadaceae bacterium | reverse complement strand
CAAACGTGCATCTTAATCCCCAGGGTTTCAAAGCAAACCCTGGGCTGGAATTAGCCAACGCCTTCGGCGTTAAATTCAAACTGCACCAGTCCCGTCAATGGCTGTTGTGGTCTTACCTAATGCGATCCACGAAATCACACGAAATATCACTAAACATTTCGTGTGATGCGGTTTAGTCGATCGTCTTAAATCAAGCACGCCGTCTCTCAATTAGGACGCCGAAGAGATAATCGGAACCTCTGGAAAAACGTAAAAAGGCGGCTTCACCGAAACTTTTACCAGTTCGGTTCAGCCGCCTTTTGTTGAGGAGCCCACCTACCTCAGTTTGATTAACGTCGCGAAGTTGAAGCGGTTCCAAAAACTAGGCTGCACGTGCGCGAGGGACTCTCCGTTGGCGAGCTACTCTTTCCAACCATTTCTGAGCATCTTCGAAATACGGGAATCGCCTCTCGTCTTGACGGAAAGCGCTCGTATGGTAATAACGTCGGCCATTGATGAGTCTTGCCGGGTGTTTAATATGGAGCATCTCATGATAAAGAATAAACTCCACGAACCACTCCGGAACTTCAAGTGAGTCAAGCGTCTTGCTAATCGTTATCGTGTCGTAAACGCGGTCATGATGGCCAAGGATATTGCGAGTCCGACGCTGCGACCAGGTTAGTGCAGCTTTCGGCAAGTCTCCGTCGAAATAACGCCGATTGAGCTTACTGAACATTTTATCCAGGTTATAGACTTCGCCCTGTGCTGAGGAAATCATCTTGCGACCGCGCCGCCGACGAGCCAAGTCAGACGATCGCATAACCTCAGAGGTGACCGAGTAATCCTGATAGACGCGTTTGTGCACGTCCGGGATTCTTTTCCCAAGTAAGCGGGCTACTAGAACGAAGGCAAGTGCTCGCAAGACGTCAGGCGGAGCACCCTTGCAAATGTCAGACAGACGAACATACACGCGCCCTGATCGCACCCTGATGGTGTGGTGTAATCCTGCATACGGATAGAAGCGGACCTCAATGTCAGGCACAGGACGGTTATTTCCCAGGTGGCGAAGTGCATCCGCAAAATACTTTTTGACTTCAGTCATCGCCGTACTCCGGAAAATGGTGAGCGAGCGTTCGAATTAACGATTTTCGCTTTCGATGGATGGGGAGTTCTCCCCCTAAACCCCTTGAAAACCTTGGGGAGCTGCGGGTTGCTTGGCGGCTCCAATTTGGCAAACATCTTAAGTAGCGCGGCTGTTAACCGTCAATTGATTTCAAGCAGTCGTGGAAAACCCTAGCAAAAGCGGTCGCCAGGACCGCAAACCCAATCGGTTAGAAGGCAGGCGTAAAATTACGAGTCAATAAATCTCAGTCTACCAATAGTTTACGGACTCGCTGAGGTTCAGCCTGAAAGATATGCTTCTAAGTCTATGGGAGAGGAGGAATTAGCTCTGGCGAACCAAACTGGGGTTTCGAGCGGCATCGCTAAAAGCTTATGTTTGCAGCCACCTTGATGATTCCTTTATACTGCCAACGGCGCTTGCGTAGGTCCGTCCGACGGTTCCGGTTCTTAACCCAAGTTACAATCTCTTCGGTCCGATTTCTTTTGATTAATAACTAATGCCCCGCCGCAGTAACCTTCAAACCACCGACAAAACAAGCCCAGATTCTCGTGGGCAAGCTGTCCTTGCGGCCATAATCAAGGAACATTTAGTCACGGGTGAGGCCGTTGGTTCTCTGGTTCTGTCGGATAGGTTTGCTCATGGCCACGGTTGGAGCTCGGCAACAATCAGAAATGTGATGTCGGAACTTGAAGAAGCCGGTTTGGTGGAACAGCCTCACACATCGGCCGGCCGAATCCCCACCGATAAGGGTTATCGTTATTACGTCGACAATATGCTGGGAGAGGCACGTCTCTCCAGAGGTGACCTCAAAGCAATCGACGCAGTGTTCTCTTCGTCGGGACTCGATTCCTCAAACTCCCCAGAGCGATTGATGGAAAAGGCCTCTCATGCGCTATCAGAACTCTCAGAGAATGTGGGCATAGTTGTGTCACCCTCTCTGGCCGAGAATCGCCTTAGCCATATCGAGTTCCTGCAGCTCTCGGACAAACGGATTTTGGTGGTGCTGGTTACGACGTCCAACATCATTCACAACAAGATCATTCGTTTGGAAGAAAACCTCACCCAGGAAGACCTGGAACGTACAGCCCGCTACTTAAACACTGAGTTCAGCGGTAAAAGTCTCATCGCTATTCGAGCCGAAATTCTCGAGTTGATGCGAGAAGAGAAGGCACTGTACGACCGGCTCCTGCGTAATGCCATCTTGCTTTGCGATATGAGTCTCGATGGTGAAGATTCAAGCACTGGCGAGGTGTACGTGGATGGCGCGTCCAACATGCTCACCAAGCCAGATTTTGTAGACGTCGAACGTATGCGCGAGCTGTTTCGTACCTTCGAAGAAAAATCGCGTTTGCTTAAGATACTTAATGAATGTGTTAGTCGAGAGCAACCGGCGTTTCGAGGCGACGTTAACGTAGTCATCGGGCGGGAGCACCCTACCTCTTCAATGCGAAACTGTGCCCTCATCACTGCCCCGTATCGAATTGGTCTAAACGAGAACCCTGGCACACTGGGTGTCGTCGGGCCAATGAGAATTGAATATTCACGCATCATGGCTATGGTAAACTACATGGCTCGGCTGATTGAGCGCCGACTGGGTGAAGAAACCCCTCTTTACTAACACCTAGCAGTAACTATCCGCTTTAAAAGTTTGGAACTCTTGATTCATGTCTCCTAATAAAAAAGCTGGCGGACGGAACCGCATCCCTATCGAATTCCTGGATACAGAACAGGAGAGCGAGGAAAATAACGACTCTGCGAATGAACCTGGTCGAGACAATGGGTCTGATGAGGACCTTTCGGAGCAGTTTGCCAACTCCGAGGTTGCAGCGGAGGACGAGGATGTTTCGGACGATTCGATTGAGGGATCCTCTGAACTGGATGAGGATGACCTTGACGATGATCTTGAGGGAGAGGAACTTCCGCAACGGGCAAGTCAACGAAACACTGGCGAACTTGGCGGACCTGTATTGGCTGAGTTGGTTGCAACTCGGGCCGAGTTGAAAAGGGTGGAAGGCGAAATAGCCGACCTGAAAGACCGGCTCGCCCGGCGCCAGGCGGATTTTGAGAACTACCGCAAGCGAGTGGAGCGAGAACGGGCCGATACGTATGAACGAGCGGTTGCGGAGATTGCTGCAAAGCTGCTGCCGGTTCTGGATAACCTCAAGCGAGCACTTGATGTGGAAGCTAATGTCGAACCCACTGAATCGGATGAGTTTCGTCACTTCCTTAGTGGCGTGGATCTTATTTACAAGCAACTCACGGGTGTCCTTGAAACTCTCGGAGTGAAGCCGATCACGGCCGTGGGAGCACCTTTTGATCCTCATATTCACGAAGCGGTGGTTTCGGAATCTACTGACGAATATGAACCAGACACCGTCATGCAGGAGATTATTCGTGGCTACCGGCTGGGCGAGAAACTGATTCGCCCTGCGCTGGTAAAGGTAGCTGTGAAAAAGTAAAACGATGGGAAAAGCAATAGGAATAGACCTCGGTACGACCAACTGCTGCATCGCCGTTTTAGAGGGCGGGGCGGTACAAATTGTGCCGAACAAGGAAGGTGGCCGCACAACTCCCAGTGTGGTTGGCTTCACTGACAAGGGGGAACGTTTGGTTGGTCAAATTGCCAAGCGCCAGGCGGTGACCAACGCAGCTAATACCGTGTACGCGGTGAAGCGTTTAATTGGGCGAAAGTACAACTCGCCCGAACTCCAACGCATGCGCGAGACGTCTGCATTCGAATTAGTCGATTCGCCCAACGGCGATGCGCGTGTCCGAGTGCAGGGCCGCAGCTACAGCCCGCCTGAGCTGTCGGGCATCGTTTTGCAAAGGCTAAAAGCTGCCGCGGAAGATTTCCTCGGGGAGCCTGTTACTGATGCAATCATTACTGTACCCGCGTATTTCGACGACACCCAACGCCAGGCAACCAAGGATGCCGGCAAGATTGCAGGCCTTAAAGTCGAGCGCATCATCAATGAGCCCACGGCGGCGGCTCTTGCGTACGGTTTGGGCAAACCAGGCGTTGAGCGGATTGCTGTGTACGACCTCGGCGGGGGCACCTTTGATATTTCCATTCTCGAGATGAATGAAGGTGTCTTCGAAGTGCTATCCACATCAGGAAACACTTTCCTGGGCGGGGAAGACCTCGACGAGAGAATAATGAACTGGATGGCGGACCAGTTTCTTGCAGACAACGGAATCGATTTGCGTCAAGACCGCCTCGCACTGCAGCGCTTGAAGGAAGTAGCCGAACGAGCAAAGTGTGAGCTCTCTTCATCCACCGAAACCAATATCAATCTTCCCTTTATCGCTGCAGACGCCACTGGTCCGAAACATTTCAACAAGTCATTGACTCGCGATAAGTTTGAAGAGCTGGTAGGGGATCTCATTGAGCAGACCGTAGCTCCGTGTCACAAAGCGCTCGAGGATGCGAAGCTTCAGGCGAAAGATGTTGATAAAGTAATTCTGGTGGGTGGCCAGACTCGGTCGCCCATTGTCGAACGAACAGTTGAAAAAATATTCGGTAAGAAGGCGTCGGCTGAAATTAATCCAGACGAAGTGGTAGCTATGGGAGCCGCGATTCAAGGCGGTGTGTTAACCGGTGACATCAAAGACATTGTGCTGCTTGATGTGTTGCCGTTAAGTCTGGGCCTGGAAACACGCGGTGGCTTGTTTACCAAAATCATCGAACGGAATTCGACCATTCCGTTACGAAACAGCCTGACCTTTACAACCGTTGTCGACAATCAGGCATCAGTTGAGATTCATATATTGCAGGGGGAGCGTGAGATGGCCGCGGGCAACCGGTCGTTGGGGAAATTTGAGCTCGTGGGTATACCGCCAAGTCCGCGTGGCGTACCTCAGGTTGATGTCTCGTTTGAAGTCGATGCTAATGGAATCGTATCGGTTTCCGCTCAGGACAAGGCAACCGGGCGTGAACAACAAATGCGGATTACACCGACGTCAGGTCTAACTCCTGACGAGATCGAACGATTTATCAGCGAGGCAGCAAGCTTTGCCGAAAGCGATCGCGAAGCCAAGCAACGAGTTATTCTTCACAACAAGATGGAATCGCTCCTGCGGAATACGAAAAAGTCATTTGATAAATTCGGCGGCCTGCTTTCGGCAAACGATCAAGAGATAGCCGAACGCGTGTTCAAAGAAAGCGAAACGGCCGTTAAGACAGGAACTCCGGACGAAATTGATAAAGCCCTTAATGCTTTGGAAAGAATCGCAGGCCAACTTACCGTGGCCATGATGAAGCCCGCCGCAGATCCAGCATCGCAAAAGGTCGAGAAGCCACAATAACGAAGTGAGTAAGACGGTTCGTCCAAAGCCAATAAATTCAGATCACAGATGAGAGGTTAAGAGAAGAGTCAGGATGGAAAAACGGGATTATTACGAGGTTCTGGGTGTAAGTCGTACGGCAAAGGATCAAGAAATCAAGAGTGCTTATCGTCGGTTGGCGATGCGCTATCACCCCGACAAGAATCCAAACGACGCCACAGCTGAAGAAAAGTTTAAGGAAGCTGCCGAAGCCTACTCAGTGTTGGCTGATCAGGAACAGCGACGCCGTTATGACCGCTTTGGTCACGCCGGAGTCTCAAGTGCCACCGGACCGAGCTGGGGAGCCCCAGGGTTTGGCGGCATTGAAGATATCTTGGGTGACCTCTTTGGATTCGGTGACGTTTTTGGTGGTGGACGAAGCGGCAGCAGGCGCTCATCAGCTCAGCGTGGCGCCGACTTGCGTTATGACCTTGAGATAGCTCTGGAAGAAGCGGCCCAGGGAATGACCGCCCAGTTGCGAATTCCAAGGCTTGAGGGTTGTGGGACATGCAAGGGATCTGGTGCTGCTGCCGGAACGGAGCCGGAAACCTGCAATACTTGTAGTGGTGCCGGACAAATTAGATATCAGCAGGGTTTCTTCTCGGTGGCCCGTACTTGCCATGCTTGTCGAGGAGTTGGCCGGATTATCAACAATCCATGCGCTGAGTGTAAGGGCGCGGGCCGGGTAGAACGCGAGAAGCAGATGGAGGTCAAAATTCCGGCTGGAGTCGAGACTGGATCACGTCTGCGCGTTCAGGGAGAAGGCGAGTCGGGAACCAGCGGCGGACCCGCCGGCGATCTCTATGTGGTCATCCACGTGTCGGAACACGAGCGCTTTGAGCGCCAGGGAAGCAATCTGTATGTCGCGGTGCCGATAACTTTCGCACAGGCAGCGCTCGGCGCGGAGATTAACGTAAACACTTTGGATGGTGAAGAGAAACTCAAAATTCCAGTGGGCACTCAGACGGGCACGGTCTTTCGTCTAAAGGGCAAAGGTATGCCGGCGTTAGGAGGTCGAGGCCGTGGTGATTTGTTTGTTTCTGCAACAGTGATCACACCAACCTCTCTAACCCGCGAACAGCGGAAGCTGCTCGAACAGTTAGCGAATGTTGAAAGCAAGGATTTAGAAGATCGCGGACTAGTGGACAAAGTTAGGGACATCTTTGGTTAGAGTTCCTTTTTAATGAGACAATGCCACTGCAAACGCGGCCGCCCTACATCTAGTGTATGGGCGGCTTTTCTGTGCTTCGTAAACATGTGCTGAGTTCTTAGGCCACTTCCGAAGGAGAAGAGATGTTTAAATCCCCCATTAAGCTTCGAATATTGGCGATTGCCATACTTTGTTCGTTGGGCTTGGTTACAGCCAATGCCCAGGAAGCGCTGGAGAAATGGGACGAGTTCGATTTTGCGGTTGTTCCTTTAAAGTCAGCTGACATTGATAGTCTGGAACTTTATGAACTGCAATTGCTCCGCGGGATAATCTTCGGACGTCACGGTCGAGTTTTTAAAGACGTGGCGATCAGGAAGTATCTCGCCGCT
>DASSCG010000040.1:0-3455 GCA_035697925.1 Pyrinomonadaceae bacterium | reverse complement strand
GGGAGCGCCGCGAACGTCAGTCCGAGTCCGTGAAACGGACGGCTGAAATCGGATAACCCAGCATTTTAGTCAGCCGTCCGCTTCACGGACTGGTTTGTTTGACTCCTTACGCCCAGCAGTGAACTGCTGGACTATTATCATTCGTCTGCTAACGCGGACTGGTTCGGAATACTTTGCGAACGCGTCGGTCATCCGGCTACCGGGTCACCCCCATTCACCACTCGCCCATCCCGCATCAGCACAATGCGATCGGCGAAGCTGGTCGCCAGTTCGTGATCGTGGGTCACCATTAGAATCGTTAGAGCATCGTTGTCGACCATTCCTCTCAGCAGACCAAGCAATTCGTGCGCACGCGTAGAGTCCAGATTTCCAGTAGGCTCATCCGCCAATAAAACCTTGGGACGGTTCGCGAGCGCTCTCGCAATAGCAACGCGCTGTTGCTCACCGCCGGATAATTCAGAGGGCCGGTGCGATAAGCGATCAGCCAGACCTACGCGGTCTAGTAACTCTTTGGCGCGATTGCGTCGTTGAGTTCCGCGCAGTCCAGCAAATGCCAAAGCCAGGCCCACATTTTCTTCAGCGCTCATCGTGGTAATCAGATTGAAGCCCTGAAAAATCATTCCTACGGAGTAACGGCGGTATCGCGCCATCTCTTTCTTGCTAAGTGGTCCAAGAGGTTTCGAACTAAACAGCACTTCTCCCGTGGTGGGGTGGTCCAATCCTCCGAGCATGTTCAGGAGCGTAGATTTTCCGGAGCCTGACGTACCTTGAATCGCTAAAAACTGCCCTTCGTCAACAGACAACGAGACCTTGTCGAGCGCTGTGACACTCGTCGTTCCCATCGGATAAATCTTAGATACTTCTCGCGCTTCTAAGATGGACATTTGAAATCTGGTCCCGTACGCCTCCTGCTGGGATTGCTTCCATCAACTGGAAATCGTTACCGCTGTCGCTTTCTTCCGTCCCACGCGCCACAGTTGAAATCGCTCTTCTTCAAATCCCTTCAAAAGATTTTCAAAAGGAACGGCCTGGATGTTTGCTTCCGGAGAATTAATCAAGTCCTGCACGTCCGGGTCATCATAAACAGTATGCGAGATAACTACATCGTCGCCTGTTGAAAGACCCTCGAGCCGCGCGGCCAGGTTTACTGTGGATCCGAAGTAGTCGAGCCGATCGTTGAGAGTTACCGCAATGCACGGGCCTGTATGCATCCCGGCTTTCAACGTCAGGGGTGCTGTTCCTTCGGGCGGCGCTGAAAGATGGTGTTGGGCGGTCAGCACCGCATTCAAAGCTGACGCCGAATCGCGAAAGACCCCCATCACCGCATCACCGATCGTTTTGACCAAAGCTCCATCCGCTTCGGCAATTGCCTGTTTAAGGACGTCGAAGTGATTTAAGACTCGACCAAATGCCGTTGCATCACCGATTTCACGGTAGAGCTGCGTCGAATGCCTTAAATCAGTAAAGAGCACAGTCAAAGTGCCGACTGAGATTTGTTCGCCTGGACGTAGTGCCTCACTGGAAAACAGATCTCGGAATATTTGCAGTGCTGTAACTTCAGCAGCAGTCGCTGCCTGGTCGCTCCATTGCAAGCGCTCGAGAATAAACAGTTGCTCCGCTTCACTATTGTTTTGTAAGTGAAAAGTAGTACGAGACGCCAGTTTCAGCTGCTCGCCGGAAACATGATCAGAAACGCTCACGGTGGCCCTCTCTGCTCCTTCAGCGCCGACTGTGAACAGTTGTTCTCCGGGAAGTTCCAATGTTCGCAGACGGTAACTCCCTTCCTCCAGAGGCAAGGCAATTTCCCGGCTGGTATGGGAAGCGAGGAGTTGTTGAACGATCACATGCGGCGTGCGCTGGGGACTTCCCATGCAGTAGTCCTTAACCTCCGCACGGCGCACGGAAGCATTTGGCTTAAAGGTGATCTCGACGAAACGATCGAAGTTAACAGTGAAATCTATACGGCAAGTTTCGCAATGAAGATTGGAACTGATCTCTCGCAGTGAAGTCTCACTCTCCTGCGGGCCACGGCACAACGGGCACAGCAAGTCCCATTGCAGATCGAGAAGGCCTTGCCGGGTTGCCATTAAGCAGGCTGCCAGTACCTCCCTGCGTGACTCTCTCCATTGATCTGCAAGTGCGTATGGCCTGATCCGCGCGAGCGAAAAGTCATCAGCAACCTGGATAAACTCAATTAGCTTCTCCACTACTCTCGGAGCTGCGCCGGCAATCAGCAGCTTTTCCCTGATCGCTTCCAATCGAGCACGCACCGCTCCGGAGATTTCGTATGTTGAGTGATCGGAATCTACAGGAACTTGCTCAAAAGCGGTCTTGTCGTAGCTCGCGAAGGCCTTCGCGAATTTTCGTTGACTACCATATCCGACTTGAATCGGAATCAGAGCCAAGCCGAGCAACGATTTTGGGGTGGCCCAAATTTGGTAGACTAGTTTGGTTCCACCATCGTCGAGCGGTGAGAGTTCTGCCAGCACTTTCAACTCGGCAATTGGGCCTTTGCTGTATTTTCGAACCACACCAAAGCGCGAAGGTTTGATCCATTCAAACGGTTGCTCTTCCCATTCCACCGGCAGTCCCAAAAATGAAAGGCGCAAGCGACGGCGCGCGTTCCGGAGTCTTTTACTTTTCCCTCCGGAACTCTGCACCGAGGGCACTCCAGCATCCCGATTAAAACGATTTGTGTCGGCAACAAAAGTCCAGAGCTGATCTGGGCTCGACTTTAGTTTGTATTCCCAGCGGTAATGGAAATCGCGGTAAGGCATCGCTGACGGTTGGCGAATCCAGGTAGGACCTCGGAATTTTTACACCTCTTTGTATTCAGAGTCGACGTCCTCGTGAGACGAGGCGACGCGGTAGTTCTTCGACTGCAGTTGTTTGGTGATCAGGAGGTCGTTTTTGGTTTTTAGCAGATCGGCACGGTTGTAGACCGAAAGTTCAAAGTTATAGCCATGAGTAATTGCATCTTTAGGACAGGCTTCAACACAGTAGCCGCAAAAAATGCAGCGCCCATAGTCGATGTTGTAGACCTCGGCGTAGCGTTCATCGACACCGGTGCGTTCTTCGGCAGGACGGGGATCGTCCTTAGCGACGATGTAGATGCAATCCGAGGGACAGGCGGCTGCGCAGAGAAAGCAGGCAACGCACTTCTCTCGTCCCAACTCATCAACATGGAGAAGGTGTTGGCCGCGATAGCGAGGCTGAACGGTAACGGGCTCCTCGGGATACTGCACAGTCCATTTTTGTTTAGGGATATACGAGAGGGTGACAGCCATGCCCTGGATAATGGCTTTTGTCGATTCGATGGCGTCGGTAATGATTGACATCAATATTTGTCCTTGGGAATTGTGCTTTGACTTTTTGTTCTTTGTGCTTTGTGTTTTGTTCTTTGAATTAAATTTAAGATCTGAGATCTGTAATTTGAGATCTGAGATCTGTAATTT
>DASSCG010000039.1:0-3064 GCA_035697925.1 Pyrinomonadaceae bacterium | reverse complement strand
GAACGGTAACCGTCAACGACATGGTTGTTAGCGCAAGCGACAATGGTGATCCAAGCATCACCATTGACGACGTGGTGATCGCGCAGGTCACCAGCGATGAATTGGAAAATGCCCCGGGATCGACTGATGGTAATACATTTGATGACATTGTGATCGCAGCCGATTGCAAGTCTGTGCAGCTGCGGGCGGAGCGTGATGGCTCGCTCGACGGCCGGGTTTATACTGTCACACTTAAAGTCACCGACGCCTCCGGGAATGTGACGACGGCTACGCGAAAGGTGACCGTAAAGTTGAGCCCAGGACAGGTAAATGCAATTGACAGCGGGACGAGGTACACCGTCAACAGCAGCTGTCCGTAGTCAAACACGTCCTGAAGAAGAAAGAGGACTTGGCGACTATTGCCAAGTCCTCTTCCTTTATATTCCGCTCGCGCAATGTGGCGGGGTTTTTTATTCTGTGGAAACCAGCTCCTCGTTATTGAGTGCGGCATGCATAGTATGCCAGGGCAGAGTCGCGCACTTCACGCGCACTGGAAATTCGCGAACACCCTCAAAGATCTGCAGGTTACCCAACCTCTCCGCTGCATTGTTTTCGTAATTCTCGCCAGTCACCATGCGATGGAAAGCAGTGAACAGAGCCTCAGCCTCCTGCTTCCCTTTTCCTTTGACAGCCTGAGTCATCATGCTGGCAGCGGCCTTTGAAATCGCACAGCCGGAGCCTTCGAAACTGACCTCCTTCACGGCGTCATTTTCCACATTCAAATAGACAGTTAGTTGATCGCCACAGAGCGGGTTGTAACCCTCCGCTGAATGATTCGCCGTCTCAAGCTTATGAAAGTTTCGCGGTTTCTTGTTGTGATCAAGGATGACCTGTTGGTATAGCTCGCTTAGTTCAGACATGGATCCATTTCCAATTGCCAATTCGGTTAGCTGAATATTTCGATAACTTTCTCGATCGTGTTCGCCAACACATCCACTTCTTCCCTGGTGTTATAGAAGGCGAACGAGGCCCGCGCAGTGGCCGGCACGTTGAATCGTTGCATCACAGGTTGCGCGCAATGATGTCCGGCTCGTACCGCAATGCCCTCTTGGTCCAGAATCGTCCCGATGTCGTGAGGGTGAATCTCATCAATTACGAAAGAAAGGACACTCGCCTTTTCTCGAGCGGTGCCAATGATCCGAACGCCTTCGATACCGGAAAGCCGCTCAGTGGCGTACCGCAATAGTTCGTGCTCATAGCGAGCTGCTTGCTCGCGGCCGATGCTGTTCAGATAGTCAATCGCCGCGCCCAGGCCAATCTGAGAAGCAATCGCCGGAGTGCCCGCTTCAAACTTATTTGGCAGATCGGCGAAGGTTGTTTTCTCGAAGGTAACGGTCCTGATCATGTCGCCACCACCCTGGAACGGATTCATCTCTTCAAGCAACCGGGCCTTGCCATAGACCACACCGCTTCCCGTAGGGGCATACATCTTGTGACCCGAAAATGCATAGAAATCGCAGTCAAGATCCTGGACATCGACGACCATGTGCGGGGCGCTTTGTGCTCCGTCAATCATGACCGGCACGCCGTACTTATGTGCACTTTCAATCATCGTCTTGATCGGATTGATCGTCCCGAGAGCGTTGGAGACATGATTAACAGCGACCAACTTGGTTCTTTCGTTTAGCAGCCCTTCATACTCGTCCAACAACAACTCACCAGCGTCGTTCATCGGAATAACGCGAAGACGAGCGTCCTTCTCCTCGCAGAGCATTTGCCAGGGGACGATATTCGCGTGATGCTCCATAGCCGAGATGATGATTTCATCTCCAGCTGAAATGAACTTACGGCCATAACCGTGCATTACAAGGTTAATACCCTCGGTCGCGCCTCGAACAAAAATGCACTCCTTCGACTCACGGGCGTTGATAAAACGTTTGACCGTCTCGCGCGCGCCTTCATAGGCAGTGGTGGCTTTCTGGCTAAGGTAATGCACACCCCGATGGATGTTGGAATGCTCTTGTTCCAGATACATGCTGCCGCGTTCAATTACAACTTGGGGAACCTGCGAGGAAGCTGCGTTATCCAGGTAGACGAGGGGCTTCCCATTTACAGTCTGGTGCAGCACGGGAAAATCCGCACGGATACGCTTAACATCCCACGCACCGTCCTGCGTCTGTGTGGTTTCCACTGATTTCGCTTCGGCCAACATGGTTTGTTACTCAACCTCGAGGCGAGCGTTAATTCGATTCAGGACAGCTTCGTCCAACTGTGCCCTGATTGATTCAACTTTGATCTTGGCGATAACCTCTTCTGCAAACCCGTAAGTCAATAGATTCCTGGCGAGATCCGGATGAATGCCCCGGGTCTCAAGATAAAAAAGTTCGTCTTGATCTATTTGGCCTACGGCCGCGCCGTGAGCGCACTTGACGTCATCCGCCAGAATTTCCAACTGTGGCTTGGTATCAACCCGGGCATCGGTTGAAAGCAGCAGATTTTTATTTGTCTGCATTGCATCGGTTTTCTGCGCGCCGTGTCGGACAAATATCTTGCCGTTAAAAACAGCTCGCGACCGGTCGTCGAGAATTCCTTTGTAGAGTTGGTGGCTGGTGCAATGCGGTTGCTGGTGATCAATAACAGAATGAGTGTCTGTGTGTTGGTCAGACCCCACCACATAAAGTCCGTCAACCCAGCATTCAGCTCCTTCGTTCGCCATTTTGACGTGGATGTCATGACGTGAAAGTTGTCCGCCCAGGTTTATGGTCGTACTGTCGTAAATGCTTTTCGGCCCAAGGTCAGCACTGGTTGTGGCTACGTGGTAGGCATCGACACTCTCACGCTGAACTTTGTAATGTTCCAGACGCGCACCGTCTTTTAAAACAATTTCGACAACCCCGTTGGTAAAGTAGGCTATATCAGCAGTCGCCGCATAACTCTCAATAATTGTCGCCTGGCTGTTCTCTTCCGCAATGATTAACACACGCGGAAAACTCGCCAAGCCCGACTCTAAGGCATTCGAGATGAAATCAATCTGGAGTGGGGATTTAAGCTCTGTCCCCTTCTCGATCAAGATAAAAGCTCCTGA
>DASSCG010000038.1:0-4679 GCA_035697925.1 Pyrinomonadaceae bacterium | reverse complement strand
ACCACTGACACGAGCGGAATGCGATCGGCAAGTTTTAGCTCTCGAAGGACTCGAGCAAAAATGTGCTGTGTCAGAGGATGGACACTTACCACTACATGTGGACACCAACGCTCAAAAATCTCAAGGATGTAACCTATGCATCGCTTTTGGAAAAACTCACGAGTTTCAGGACGAAACCGGTTAACGCACCAATAGAGGTACTTCATCCAGTTCTGCCGGTTACGCAGCAGCCAGTTATACAGGCGTACGAGTTTTGCGGTCAGATCGTGTGATTCCTCTACTGCTCTCACCACCCGAACGGCATACGACTCTCCTTCGAAAAACTTCTGCACCCCCGCCACAATGGCTGCCGCCGCCGAACGATGACCACCACCGGTATCTGAAGAGATGATCAGGATTTTAGGGACGCGGTTCTGAAACATTTTATGGTTGGTACTTTGTACTTTGAGCTTTGTACTTGGTTATTGGCGCTTCGTTACCCCTGAACCGCTCTTCCGTTAAAGCCCTTCGGTAAACGTGAAACACCAAGTACAAAACTCAAAGTACAAAGTTCCGTAACTAGGCAATCAAAATCAAAAATCGAAAATCACAAATTCCTTTCACGCTCTCACTGTCAGCCCATCGACCTCAGTTCCAGCGCGATCCATTTCCTTGCGGGCCTTCTTCATCTCTCTCTCGAGCTTCTTAATTTGAATCAGGTGACCCGGATTGAATGCCAAGGAGGGGTAATAACTATTAGACTCGTGCGTACAAAAGCAGCCGTCGGCAGCTTTCTTGCGACGCTCTTTCATAGCCGGCGATAGCCAGAGCTTTTGAAAATCCCAGTTGAAGTCTCGCAAGTTCCCGATTGGCGCGAGGTTTTCGCAGGAAGAAACTGTCCCTTCATCGTAAATGACTCCCCCTGCAGTTCCAGCGTAACAGGTCATTTGTGCCTGTTGTGTTTCCTGCGTCTTAGCGATCAACCCGTGCATGTAGATATCGATTGCCGCCTTAAAGTATCCCGCCTTGCCGCCGTAGTTATTCTTAATTGCTGCATGGCGGGAATCATCGTCAATCATCGTAGCGAGCTTCGCATAACGCGTGTGGTCGATATCCAGCTCAACCGGATCCGCTGAAGGGGGACGAATGTAATTGAAGTTTACCTTGTCAGGCTTTAAGTCGTACTTCAAAAAGTCGTACCACTCGAAGATGGTGTCCTGATTCGAGTGCATAAAGCAGGTGCAGGTCTGCACGTCTAGTCGCGGATACTCTTTCTTTATGGCCTGAAGCTGGCGTGCGGTATCAATCGCAATGTCCCAGGAACCGGGCTTCTGCCGAATCTTCTCATGTTGATCTTTCAGGCCGTCAATTCCCAACGCAACCGTGACATTCAGGTTTGGACATTCCTCCAGAATGCGGGTCACATCTGGAAAGATGCGTTTCTGAATCTGTCCGTTAGACATGATGTAGATCGATTCAAGCTGATTATTGGTATAAAAAGCTCGCGCGATCTCAGGTAAGTCTTTGCGCGTGAAAGGCTCACCTCCGGCGAGAATCAACACGCCGAGATTGCCTCCCAGAGTTTCGGCGATCCTCTCTATTTCGACGGTCTTCATCTGCAGCTTCTTCCGGGGTCTATCATCCAACTCATCAGTGAAGAAGCAGTGCGTACAGCGCATATCGCAGACAGAAGTCACCAAAATATTGAGCAGAACCGGAGCGAATGGCTGCCCAATAGCCAGTTTTGCGTACCGCTTAAGTAGTTCTTTGGTTGTGAAATCCATTATTGCCTCATTTGCGGCGCCTTTAAATTATTTGCGTCGCGCCTCGCCACTCGCGAGGGAATCACCTTTAACTGATACGGTATTGGTACCCATCATGTCAACGCAATCGTGATATAAGCACTTAACACCCGCAGCCACCTACAGCCTTCACGGTCTGCATTTGGCCGCCCTTTCTGACAACCAAAGTTGCGGAATAATCAGTCGATTCGCAACTCTCGTCATCTCGTCCGCACACTTTGGTTGCGACGTACGTCGCATCAACCGAAATGCCCTCAGCAACGTATCTTCTTGTCGACCTACTTCCGACGCGCACGCTGCCTTTCGGATCTGTTTTCCTCGCAAGGGTCAGCTTCACATCTTGTCCGCCAATATTCATCCACGCAACCTTTTCCTCGTCTTCTATCGATGAGAAGAACACATAATACTGATGGTTTCGAGGAACGCCTCGGTACTGGAAATAACAACCGCACCCATCGGCAATGGCATTATTTCTTAACCTCGCCACCAGGCTCCGCTTAGATGCATTCTGCGCCGAAACGCTGCCTAGTGTGAGCATGGTTGCGAATGACAACCAGAGGAGAAGTCTCATAATGGGAGCTCCATTCCAAAGAAGTTATCGGCTATTCTGAAGTGCTTAAGCGCCAATGCGCTCACCGCGATTTTGAATGCCCAGGGCACGCATGCGCCGGTAGAGGTGACTGCGGTCTACTCCCATCAGTTCTGCCGCCCGCGACACATTGCCATCAGCCTCTTCGAGTTTCCGCTGAATGAACTCTCTGTGGTAAGCGTCTGTAGCTTCCTTGAAGGAAGGAAACCTAAACGATGCCACTGGCGCTTCCTCCTTCCCACGTGCGGGCAAATCTCCGGCAGAGACTTTTACTCCCGGGTGCATGATCACAACTCGCTCAATAGTGTTCCTCAACTCGCGAACATTGCCCGGCCAGGAGTAATTCTGCAGCTCTGCCATCGCCTCAGACGAAAACTGTTTCGGCTTTTTACCGTACGGGATTGAAAATTGCTGATTGAAGTGCTCCGCCAGAAGCGGAATATCTTCCGGACGATCTCTGAGTGGGGGCAGCTCGAAAGGAATAACATTGAGACGATAGAAGAGATCGGGCCTGAAGTTTCCCTGTTCCATCTCCACATCGAGTCGCTTATTAGTCGCTGCGATCACACGAACTTCGACGTTGATGGCTGTCCCGCTGCCAACAGGCTCGAATCGTTGCTCCTCAAGCACGCGCAAGACTTTCGCCTGTACTTTTGCACTCATGTCGCCGACTTCGTCCAGGAACAACGTCGCGCGGTCGGCCAACTCAAACTTGCCCTTCTTGGCCGTGGTGGCACCTGTGAATGCGCCTTTCACGTGTCCAAAAAGCTCAGACTCGATCAACTCTTCCGGAATAGCAGCTGAGTTTACTTCTACAAAAGGCGCTGCAGCCCGCCGCGATTGAGCATGAATGGCCCTGGCCACAAGTTCTTTTCCGGTGCCCGACTCGCCATAGATCAGAACGCGACCGTCCGTGGGGGCGACTACCGAAATCTGTTTGCGAAGTGCGCGCATTGCGACTGACTCGCCTACCATTCGATATTCTTTAGCCAACTCGGCAGCCATCTCCGCATTCATTAATTCGAGATGACGCTGACGGAGAGCATTACGCACTGTCAGTACTGTCTTCTCGATGGAAAGCGGCTTCTCGATGAAGTCAAAGGCGCCGAGCTTGGTTGCGCGTACGGCTGTTTCCACATTCCCATGTCCGGAAATAATTACGACGGCAGAGTCAGAGCCAGCGGCACGTAGCTGTTGCAGAGTTTCCAGTCCATCAATGCCGGGTAGCCACACATCCAGAAGGATGCAGTCATAAGTCCGGCGCTCAAGTGCTTTAAGACAGTCTTCGCCGCTGGCAACTGCGTCGGCGACGAAACCCTCGTCCCCCATCACCCCTCTGAGGGTGTCGCGTATGCCGCGCTCGTCGTCTACGATGAGAATTGATTCAGACATTTAAAGAAAAAGGAGGCAGGTGCAGACGGCAGTCGGCAGGATTGTCATCGTTGATTAGTTTGTAATGACTCAGTGGCCTGCCGCCTGCTCCTGCCGTCTGCCAACTGCCCCTGCCCTTACGCCGGGAGCTCAATTACGAACCGCGCTCCGCGCGGATGATTAGCTTCGGCGCGAATTCTTCCCCGATGCTCCAGAACGATCCGCTGAACAATTGCCAGCCCCAAACCAGTGCCGGTTCCGCGGGTTGAAAAATAAGGTTGAAATAGCCGTTTGAAGTCACCTGAACGGATGCCGTGTCCAGTATCTATCACTTCGGCAACCAGCAGACTGCGAGCGGTATCATTGATCGTGGCAATTGTGATTCTTCGTTCACCTTCCATGCCAGACAACGCTCCAAGCGCATTATCGATCAGGTTCACAAACACTCGCCGCAACTGTTCGCCGTCTAACATTGCGGTCGCTACAGTGGGGTCTAGCTTCACATCAATCTGAACACCATCCAATCGACCTTCATATAAGGCAACGGCGTGACGAACGATTTCATTCAAGCCTGCAGGTTCCAGTCGGGCTTCGGGCAGGCGTGCGAAACGTGAGAACTCGTCCACCATAGCCTTTAGTCCGGAAACTTCGCGCGTGATCGTTTCTGTACATTCGTCGATTACTGCTGAGATATTGAGCTCATCCACCGTAGGTTCCGGTTTACCGTTTGAACCGTTCCGATTGCCATTGGCGCTCACACGCCGATAACTCTTGGCGATGCGTTCGGCCGACAGTTGTATCGGAGTCAAGGGGTTTTTGATCTCATGGGCCATTCGTCTTGCTACCTCACTCCACGCCGCCGCTCGCTGAGCCGATAGAAGCTCGGACAGATCTTCGATGACGAGCACAACTCCACGTCCATTTCGGGACGGATCCCG
>DASSCG010000037.1:0-3731 GCA_035697925.1 Pyrinomonadaceae bacterium | reverse complement strand
GGATTATTTTGGATCATCCCTTTCGTGGATACCGTGGCTGCGTGGGTCGATCAACGTGTGATTACTACCAGCTTCGCGGCCGAAGAGACCCTGACCTCTGATACGGTTCCTGTGAATGTTGATGCCGTGCTGTTCTGGATGGTCTACGATCCAGAGAAGGCGGCGCTCGAAGTTCAGGACTATCCGCAAGCGGTAAGCTGGGCAGCTCAAACAGCGCTGCGCGACATTATCGGAAGAACTTTTCTGACCGATTTGCTAAGAGGACGCGAACGAATCGAGGAAGAGCTTCAGAAATTAATCGATGAACGTTCCAATCCGTGGGGAGTGACTGTTCAATCGGTTGAAATGCGGGACGTTATAATTCCCGCTGCCTTGCAGGATGCTATGTCTCGAGAGGCCCAGGCGGCGCGCGAGAAGCAAGCTCGCATTATCCTCGCGCAGGCTGAGGTTGAGATCGCTAGTATGTTCGACACTGCGTCAGAGTCTTATCAAGACAATCCGACGGCCTTACACCTGCGCGCCATGAACATGCTTTATGAAGGACTGAAAGAGAAGGGTGCGTTGATGCTGGTCCCAAGTACGGCAGTTGAGTCAATGGGCATGGGTGGGCTGATCGGAGCAGCCGCCATGCGACAGCGTAGTTTGACCAGCGCTGAAGCGCCCTCCGAGAACTCAGAATGAGCGGAGAGGCCGTCTTATCGAGTGCCCTGACAAGCAAATGCCCCGTCATTGCGTGCAGTGACGGGGTTTTTTTGTGGGCAAACGATCCTAGATCTTCTCTTCAGGGTCGATCCGGATCTTCATGCGCTGGAGCACCTGCACATCCTCATCGGTGAGATTCAGGGCCGCGTCATTATCGGCTTCATCACCGGAGTGGGGACGCAGTCCTATCTCGAGGCGCAAGGTCAGTTCCATTTCGTAACCGGCGTCCCGCAAGCGTTCAATAGCATCCGCGACCTTGGAGGAGTTCTCGACCGACTCGTTTATCGCCGTTCCGATCTCTTTAACAATCTCTTTGGCGTCGTCGTCAATTTCCAAAATTCAACTGCCTTTCCGATGCCGAGGTCTGCTGTTTCAAATAGAAATCGTGTAAGACATGCTACGCGACCGGGACAAGGAGGGTCAACATCAACTAACGGGTTACGCGGGCCGGTTAGGATTGAAGCGCTTGAAATCGCGTGCGCCGTCAACTATCTTAGTGCCGCATCAAATTCCACAAAAGATATATCGAGATATCAAAGGAGGTATTACTCTAAATGCCTGAAGTAGGTGAGATGGCCCCGGATTTTGAGCTGCCGAGTAACCTTGAGAAAGGTAAGAAAGTGAAGCTCTCTGAATTCCGAGGCAAGAATAATGTGGTGCTGGCGTTTTACCCGCTGGCCTGGACGCCTGTCTGAACGGCCCAGATGCCTGCGTACGAGGCTGACCTCGAACGCTTTAAAGGCTACGATGCCCAGGTACTGGGCATTTCAGTTGACAGCGTACCTTGCAATACAGCATGGGCTAAGAGTTTGGGTGGTCTTTCTTACGATCTGTTGAGCGACTTTGAGCCAAAGGGTGAGGTAGCACGAAAATTCGGAGCCTACCGTGATAAGGATGGTATTAGCGAACGTGCCCTCTTCATCGTGGACAAGTCAGGAAAGATAGCTTTCAAAGACATCCACGATATTGCGGATCAACCTGACAATGAGGAGTTGCTCGAAGTCTTGCGGAAGTTATAAGAAACAGGAACGCCAGATGTCGGGTTTCGGCGATCACTCGCATCTGGCTTTTTCCTCCGTGATTCGCCGATAATCCCCGCATATCACGTAGAGTTATTGCACGTTCAGGTGGACTCAACGTTAGCATCAACCGTCTATGTCAATCTCCAGAAGGTGTGTTCCTTTCACTCCATTTGATGGCGAACTATCCAGAAGCACCGTTGCCCTCGTTACAGCAGCAGGAGTTCACCTTAACGAGCAAGAGGCATTCAATATAGCCGACGAACTGGGAGACTTAACTTATCGAGTTATTCCCGAGGACGTCGAATCTTCTCAGCTGAAGGTAACTCATCATCATTATGACCACAGCGATGCTGATCGAGACATCAACGTCGTGTTTCCTATCGATGTCCTTCGGGACCTGCAAGCCGAGGGTTTTATAAAAGGTATTGCCAAAAAGCACGTTGGCTACATGGGCTACACCATGCAGCTCAAGGCGATGTACGAAGGAACGGCTCGAGAAATTGCCAACGAGATAGACCGAGGCTCGCGGGCCGACGCTGTGATATTGACAGGTGGCTGACCAAACGTCTGTCACCGCACGGTCGTAGCGGTCCAAAGAGAGATCGAGATGAAGGGTATACCGACGGTGTTAATTACGGTTAGCCCCGAAGTGTCAGCGCAGATGAGGCCGCCCCGAGCTCTGTATCCTAATGGCTTTAAAGTTGGCAACAGCATGGGTGGTCCAGGGATGCGTGATCTGCAACGACAGGTTTTGCGAGAGGCGCTCGCGCTCTTGGGCGAAAACACCAGGCCAGGCGAAATCATCAAGCGCGAATACCCGGACTACGGAAAATATTACGAACCCCCACGCGTAAGGAACTAAAACAACTCTCATGTACAAGACTATCGGAATCCTGACAGGTGGTGGTGATGCGCCTGGATTAAATGCCGTTATCCGAGCGGTGGTAAAAACTGCCAGTGGACAGTACGGGATGAATGTCATTGGTATTGAAGATGGGTTCGAGGGGTTACTTGGCGAAACCCGCACCCGTCCGCTTTTTCAATCGCACGTTCGAGGTTTGCTGCCGCGAGGCGGAACTATCCTTGGTACGCGCAATCGCGGCAGATTTGTTGAGCATACAAAGGAAGGCGTGGCTACAACTTCGAGAGAGGTATACGAAGAGGCCGTCAGTAACCTTTCTCGGCTGAAGGTGGACGCGTTGGTAGTCCTCGGCGGAGAAGGCACCTTAACTATTGCCGCAGAGTTTGATCGGCTTGGCGTTCCCGTGGTTGGCGTCCCCAAGACAATTGATAACGATCTCGCGTGTACGGAATTGACGTTTGGTTTTGTTACTGCCCTGGACATTGCCACGGAAGCCCTGGATCGACTACACACGACAGCTGAGTCTCACGATAGAGTCATGATTCTTGAGGTGATGGGTCGAAACGCCGGCTGGATTGCACTCCATTCTGGAATAGCAGGAGGCGCCGATGTAATCCTGATTCCGGAACTACCCTTCTCCATGGAGTCTGTAGCCGAGAAGGTACGTGCCAGGGATCAGGGAGGCTCGAATTTCAGCATCATAGTCGCCGCCGAAGGAGCTGTGGAGGCTGGGCACGAGCAGATCTTTCAGGACAGTGGTGACAAGGAACATGCGCCCCGGCTCGGGGGGATAGCGCAGTATTGCCGGAGGGAATTGGAAACTCTGACCGGCAAAGAGACTCGATGCGTTGTACTAGGCCATTTGCAGCGTGGTGGACGGCCCAACGCTTTCGATCGAATGCTAGCGACTACTTACGGGGCTCATTCGGTACGGGCGCTAGCGGAAGGGAAACGTGGCACCATGGTTGCTCTTCAAGCTGGTGACGTGATTACGGTTCCTATTTCCGAAGCGGTGGCCAATGTCAAAACGGTACCTCGTGATGGTCAAATGATAAGAACAGCGCGCGACACAGGGATTTCATTTGGAGCGCTTGACGAATGCAAATACCACGGCACGGCCTAGCCCTGTCGCGATTGGACTAGTA
>DASSCG010000036.1:0-4863 GCA_035697925.1 Pyrinomonadaceae bacterium | reverse complement strand
AATAGCCAGAACCATACGGGTTTTTCGCCGCCCGCTCACGACATAATATATATTATCAGACGCGGCGCATCTGAGATATAAGGCCGGGCTCCTGCCCGTTAGGCATGGTTCCCTGCATCAGGGTGAGAGCGAGAGGTGAGTCCTCTGAGTTCAATGAGAGCCCTTTAACGCCCCCGCTTGACGCTATTCCAGCGTTGCCCTACATTACGGGCTCACTTCGTCCTAAAAGGAATTCCGTCATAGTGCCTATAAAAATTGAGAATCAGTGTGAGAGAAAACTGCCTAAGGACTCGATTTCACATCTTGAAGACGCTTTCGACAGCCTTCCCCGTGAACATACCCGAGGCATTGAGCGAGTCCGATTAGTAGAGTTTATTAGTGACCCCAGGATTAAAACGACTTTTCAGACTTCGGAATTACCTGGCTTGTACCATCCGCGCCAAGGACCCAAGGGTCCATGGCTCGAGGTGGCCGTGGGGGTGCTACTGCCTGGCAACAAGCCGTTTCATAAACGGATAGTGCCGCGGATGTCTTTTAAAGGAAATCTGACTGCAATCCTTTTCTCACTAGTTGGTCAGCACTATCACCTGACGCTTAGGCATTCGCTTAAGAAGACTCAGCTCGAACATGCAGTGCGTGCCTATACTGAAAAGCACCTCAAACTTTGGAACGAGAAAAAACACACGTTCAGAGCTCGGCTTTTCAAGCCGTTGCAACCTACACTTGAACGTTGGGCTAAGGGTTTACAGAAACGCGCTGCGGCTGAGAAGAAAAAGACAGTTGCGTCAAAGTAGCTATTACGGATCAGTCAACATCCCCATTATCACTGCCAACACTCTCAGCTGCTGAGATGAGCGCCGCGGCGATATCTTCAGGTTCTACACGGGCGCGACGAAAGCGAAGTTCCAGGCTAAATTCCTTCGCTGGTGAGACATACTTGAAAATGAAGGGCTTCGTATCTGCTCCGGAAGCGACGCGAGGACCCATCTCCTGCCTTCTTACTTCCCTTGCGTCATCCCTGGTGAGCCCACGTGAAGCGATTTCTTTAGCCAGCCGTCTCATGCCGTCGTCATCTGGTTGACGGACAATCTGCAACAACATCGACTTAGCCGAGACGTCTGCTTGCCGGCAGATCTCGCGCACGTCCGGAGGAATTGCCGCGATAGAAAGCGCTTCAGTGACGGTGCTCCTGCTCTTCCCTACCTTGCGCGCTACTTCCTCGTGCGTGTAGCCGAAACGCTCGCAGAGGGCCGACAACCCGTCGGCTTCCTCCCAAACAGTGAGGTCTTTGCGCTGCATGTTCTCGATAAGGGCGATCTCAGCAACCGTACCCGCATCGACTTCCATTTCCACACATGGCACTTCGAGCAATCCGGCTTGTCGGGCTGCTCGCCAACGGCGTTCACCCGCGATAATCATCCATCGACCTGTTGAACGCGAAGGCTTAACCAAAAGCGGTTCCAGTACGCCTTTCTCGGCAATCGAGGCTGTGAGTTCGGTCAGATCACCAAACTCCGTGCGGGGCTGCTCCGGATTGGGATCAATTTTATCGAGCGCTATCATTCGGCCCACTGCCGCGGGCTGTTGTTGCGACAGCTCCTCGACGTAATGCGCGTCATGACGCATTTGAAGTCCAGTTGGCAGTCCCCTTTTAGGCACGGCTCATTACCTCTTCACAAAGTTTTGCGTATTCCAAAGCCCCTGAGGAGTTGGGGGCAAAGCTAAAAATCGATTCCTTGTATGCCGGTGATTCTTCGAGTCTAACGCTTTTAGTGATCACCGTCTCGAACAACTTAGGGCCGAACACTCGTCGGATTTGATCGTGGACCTCGCGCGCGAGCGTAGTTCTCTTGTCATGCAATGTGACCAAAACTCCAAGCAGCTCGAGCTTTGGGTTAGGCCTGGCCTTTACCTTCTCAATCGTCTCGAGCAGATCATCTGTCCCTTCAAGAGCAAAGTATGACGACTGAATTGGCACCAAAACATGCGTAGCAGCTACTAAGGCGTTAACGGTTATCAGGCCTAAAGTCGGGGGCGTATCAATGATGATGACGTCGTACTCTCTCTTGAACGGCTCCAAACGGTCCTTCAAACGGAAAGGCGCATCGAAATCGCCAACTAGCTTAGATTCGAGTTTTGCCAAACTGATCCGGGCCGGAACCAGATCAAGATTCTCGACCGGGGTTCGGTAGATAGACTGCTCGACCGGCGCGTTGCCATCCATCATCAACTCATAGGCGGAGCGCTCTACGGTGAGTGGATCCAAAAAAGAAATGGAACTGTTTGCCTGGGGATCCAGGTCCAAAAGAAGGGTGCGCTTTCCGAGCCTGGCGAATGCGGCGGCCAAATTGATGGCCGTAGTAGTTTTCCCTACGCCACCTTTTTGATTTGCTATCGCGATTAGCATTCGCTGAACAAAACCATAAGAACCGTGTGCGTTAAGAACCCTAATTAATTGTCAGCTTGAGCCGCTTTTGCCGCGACGACTTACATAGGTAGGTCGCCGGCTTCTCCAATAACGTCGGGCCACTCCTCTTCACTGATTGCTGGTTCCTCACCTTCCTCAGTCGGCACAGAGTTGCGTGATGCCTTGATTACTTCCATGTCGACGTAGATGGGGCAATCCGCGCGTAGCGCCAGGGCAATCGCATCGGAAGGTCGCGAATCAAGAATCATAGGATTTCCATCACTGGTGCGCATTTCAATAACCGCGAAAAAAGTATTGTCTCGCAGACTGGTAACTACAACTCGTTCGACTTGAATTCCCAGTTCGATTAACAGATTGCGCAACAGGTCATGAGTCATCGGGCGAGGGGGAGCTATCTTTTCAATTTCCAATGCTATGGCATTGGCTTCATACGCACCCACCCAAATGGGAAGCATGGTATCGCTTTCAATGTCCTTCAAAATAATAATGGGGGTTCCACTATTAGGATCCATCATGAGAGCTCTGATTTTAACTTCAATTTCCATAAGCTCTATCCCTCTCTTGCTCTAAATCTCTCCCGCCATTGCGCGCAATTTTGTAGGCTTGGGATTCCAGTATTCAACTTTACTGTCTGCTTGCTGGCCGTAGAGACTGTAGGACTTCGCTTCTGTGATGCGAATATTTAGAACCTCGCCCTGCTGTTTAAGGTCACCTCTAAAATTAACCACTTTTTGGCACGTCGAGTGTCCGGTTAAATCTGCTTCTGATCGAGCGCTCCTGCCTTCGACCAGTACACTCACCGTTCGCCCAATATAGCCCTGATAGATCATATTTTGTAGCTGGAATTGACGATTCTCAAGCTCCAAAAACCGTGTCTTCTTCTGATCTTCAGAGACGTCATCATTTAACTTGGAAGCTGGCGTGCCCGGACGACTCGAGTACTTGAAGATATACAAGCCGTCGTACTGGCATCTTTCAACCAGTTTCATCGTGTCCAGAAAATCTTCTTCGGTCTCTCCGGGAAAGCCAACAATGATGTCGCTCGTTAGTGATAGTCGTCGTTTGGAATTCTTGATCGCGTCAACTCTCCGAAGATAATCATCCACCACGTGACCGCGACGCATGGCTCTTAAAATACGATCACTGCCTGATTGAACCGGTAAGTGAACCCAGTCGCAAAGATTTGGACACTCTTCGATCGCGGCCACTATATCAGGATGGAAGTCTCGAGGAAATGAGGTTGTGAATTTGATTCGCTCGATGCCAGTGTCTGAGACTGCCCTGAGTAGCTTGCAGAAGGGTGTCGCTCCCCTGCTCTGTTCTAAACCTTCATCTGATCTTGGCCTGTAACTGTTCACGTTTTGGCCAATCAAGTGGACTTCTCTGAAGCCAAGATCACGTAAGCGCCGGACCTCGTCAACAATTTCGCTCGCGGAGCGACTCTTTTCTCGCCCTCTGGAATAGGGAACAATGCAGAACGAACAGAATTTGTTGCAGCCTTCGATAATTGGCACAAAGGCGACGAACGGCGAGTGTCTTTCCAGCGGAGAGACGTCCCAAACTTCTCCCTGCGCACGCTCGCCAAGGTCGATGACCGCTTCTTCCCCTTCTTGAATGCGTTCGATCAGAGCGGGAATGCGATCAGTGGCGCGGGTACCGATAATCATGTCCACGTCTGGTGCCTTGGCGAAAACAGAGTCACCTTCTAGCTGCGCCACGCAGCCCATAATCCCGATCAGAGGTTTCTTACCCGAAAGCCCGCGAAGTTGTCGTATCCGCTTATAGACTTTTTGCTCAGCTCGATCTCGAACAGAACAAGTATTCACCAGCACTACATCCGCCGTCTCTGGTAGAAGCGTTAGATCGTAGCCCGCTCGTCGCAGGGCGGTGGCCGCCCGCTCACTGTCGGCTACATTCATCTGACATCCCAATGTCTCGATGTAAACGGTGCTCTTCATTTGCAAGATTTACTGATTATCTTAACGACGATTAGTCTACCAGAAATTTGTAGACACAGGTTATAGCGCCTCGCTTGTTAGCTAATCGCGCAACAGATGCACTATGAGATTCAAGGTGTTGCACTCGCCTAGGTACTGGTTTAAATGACCGTCCTTGACCACTTATTCTGCGACTAGTAGTATCGCCCACGATTTTCCGTAACCCAAAGGCACTGAGAGAGGTTCCTCATCATGTCATTCAACAAAGTAATTCTCGTCGGCAACCTGGGACGCGATCCCGAATTGCGCTACACACCCCAGGGCACCCCCGTTTGTAGCTTCACTATGGCTACAAACGAGCGGCGAAAAGACAAGACTGGCGAGATGCAAGATCAGACCACCTGGTTTCGTGTAACTCTCTGGGGACGGCAAGCAGAAACTGCCTCACAATATCTCACCAAAGGTAGGCCGGTTTATATCGAAGGCAGGCTGAGAGTA
>DASSCG010000035.1:0-2525 GCA_035697925.1 Pyrinomonadaceae bacterium | reverse complement strand
GTAGGCCTCCGCCTCCTCTTTCGTGTCCCAGAAGCTGATAGCAATTGCTTCCGAGCGGTCTGGCGCAACAAAGGTGATCTCATCGCGGAATCCCTTTTGTTTGCGCAGGAGTGGCAAGATTTTGCTGTCAACAGTATTGGCAAAGTCCTTGAAGGCGTTCGGCTTCAGTTCTATTATTACATGTCGTGTAAACATTATTAGCTCCCTAGATTGTTAGGCTGTGGACTTCAGGTGATCTGGGTGATTCCAGAGGAGCTGAGAAGAGAGTAAGTTGGAACTCGGTTCGCCGCGTACCTTATCATGCACCTACCCATTTACCTAATCCGCGTGTATTCAAGACATAACACTTGAAGGAGTGAGAGCCAACAGCTTACCAAAATTTAGTACTCCGCAAACGCGTCATCAGGATAACAATACAACCATCGCTCTCCCGGTTCGGCCGAAGCAATAACCGGATGTCCACTCGCCTGCGCGTGCTTGGTCATGTGGCGATTGGGTGAGTCATCACAACAAAGGGTCACACCACACGTTTGACAAGTCCGCAAGTGGACCCAGCGTGCGCCGATTTTAACGCACTCTTCACACTCCCGACGCGTCGGACGCTTGACCTCGGTAATAGCGCTTATATGTGAACAACTACCTTCAGCCATGTTCCCTGCTATTCGGCGAGTACTTGGTGTACAAACGAAACTACAATTGAACCTTCCCCGACGGCGGACGCCACTCGTTTCACATTTCCGCAACGGATATCTCCGACTGCGAACACACCGGGCAAACTGGTTTCCAGGAGGTAGGGCGGGCGCTTAAGCGGCCACTTTGCTTTCGCCAAGTCTTCGGTCGTGACATCTAAACCGGTCTTGATAAACCCAGCTTGATCACATGCTACACAACCGTGGAGCCATGCAGAATTCGGCACCGCACCGGCCATCGAAAACAAGTGAGCTATGTTATGCAACTCAGTTTGTCCAGTTTGATTGTTCCGCCACGTCACGCGCTCGAGGTGGGCGTTTCCTTCCAACGCAACCACTTCAGTGTTGCTACGAATCTCTATATTCGGCGTCTCTTCGAGGCGTCGTACGAGGTAACGTGACATTGCTTTAGCCAGCTCATCTCGAACCAGGACATAAACTCGCCTGGTCGTTTGGGCCAGAAAGACTGCTGCCTGGCCAGAAGAGTTCCCACCGCCTACCACAATTACTTCTTCACCACTACATAACTGCGCTTCCAGATGCGAGGCCACGTAATAGACACCAGCGCCCTCAAACTTGGAGAGATTTTCCAACTGCAGTCTTCGGTATTGGGCACCCGAAGCAATGACCACCGTGCGAGCAGGAATGCTCTCTCTGTCTCCAATCAACACTGCGTAAGGCCGGCGATCGCAAGCCAGTGCTTTCGCGTCCTTAGCAATCAACATCTCCGCGCCGAACTTTTGAGCCTGCGTGTAGGCTCTACCGGCAAGCTCATGTCCTGAGATGCCGGTAGGGAAACCTAGATAGTTTTCGATTTTCGAACTGGCTCCCGCCTGTCCGCCGGGCCCACTTGATTCGAGCACCAGGACATCAAGTCCTTCGGATGCTGCATAAACAGCCGCCGCCAGTCCTGCTGGCCCGGCGCCAATAATTATGAGGTCGCGCACTTGCGCTTGATCGATTCCTTCATTGAATCCGAGACAGCCGGCGATATCCTGATTGGATGGATTACGCAGTACTATGGTGCCGCGACAGATTAGAACGGGCATTTCATCAATCGACAGTGAAAAGCGATCGAGCATTTCCTGAACCTCGGCCTCACGCTCGAGATCGATGTAGGAATAGGGTTGGTAATTGCGAGTCAGAAACTCTTTAATGCGAAGGGTATCAAGCGAATGACCGGAGCCAATCAAAACGACGTCACCAACTTCACGCGCAATTAGTTCCAAACGACGCAGAATGAAAGCCCGCAGAAAGATATCGCTGAGTTCGCTGTCGGTCTCGACCAGCGCCTGCAATGCCTCACGTTCAATTTCGATGAGTTCTGATTTTTCCGCGGCGCGTATCCGCACGAGTCCACGACGGCCCGAAAGCACGTTTAGTTCGCCGGTGAACATGCCAGGATTGCAAATGGCGACGACCTGCTCCTCATTGTTTGCGACCCGCTGGATGTGCAGTTGCCCGGTCACTACGACAAAGACTTTAGTTACATGGTCATTAAGCTCAACAACGATCTCAGCCTGTTCCGCGGTGCGACGTTGGCCGTGGGCGAGGACGCGAGCTTGTTGGGCAGAGGTCAGAACGGGAAACATCTCGCTGGGAGTGCTTCCCGCCAGTGACGATAAGACATCCTGAGTGTCTGGCATTTCCGTCATATCAGTTGAATCTATTGCGACTTATTGATGAACGCGACGAGTTGCGGAATGACCTGTTGCGGCGCTTCCTCCATTAACCAGTGACCCGAGCCTTTAACCACGACGGCTTCCACATTCGAATCGACTAAGCGTGCTTGATCAATCAAAAAGGTCCCTGAGGCTTTTTCGCCCGTGAGTACTA
>DASSCG010000034.1:0-11488 GCA_035697925.1 Pyrinomonadaceae bacterium | reverse complement strand
ACAATCTACCTGAGGACAACCTGGCTGGACGGGACCGGCAGCTCGAAGCCGGAGTCGCCGAGTTGATGAAGCAGCTACAAGGCCCGAAACGGAATGTGGCAAGTAACCAGTAGCAGCGGTCTGTACAAAAAAGCCGCGGATTTACGCGGATGAGCGCGGATTAGGAAAAGAACGCGTAGGGCGAATCGATTCACTGTTTTAGCGGCGTTCCCAGCCAGCGTCCCAGGTCGATCTCTAATAAGAGTAGGCGTTCTTCTTTATTTCTGATCCGCGTTTTCCGCGTGCATCCGCGGCTCATCTCCTCACTGAGGAGAACTTCATGGCTTGAGTTTGAAATCCGCGGGCACAAACTCGAGTGAGCGAATCGTGCCGTCAGTCTTGGCTCGCGCATCAACGCTGGCGAGATATGACACCACCACAGGGTTTTCCGGCTTCCTTACCCCGCAGGTAATCTCTCCCGCCACGTCCGGTGCGAAGGTGGTGATATCAATCTCCTCGAACCTAGCAGTTCTCAGCCTGAGAAGTCCGGCTCCCGATTTGAGCGTGAACAAGATGCCCTTTTCGTCGCAGTCAATTCGCACCAGCATCGCCTGAACTTGTGTTTCACCTTCCTCAGGTTTCCGCAGCGCATCACGCAGATAGGAAGCGGGATCGTTACTGACCGCAGTCTGCATTTCGACAACGGAATCCCCTGCCCGCTCATCTCGAGACGTTCGAAATCGCGCGAGCGCTTCCTGCCTTGCGGATATTGATGCCATCATCGAGCTCGCCCGCGATCGAATCTGCGGGTCAGCGCCGGTCGCCGCCAAAGGTTCGAGCACTTTCTGTGCTTCCTGGAAATCCTGCTTACGCATGTGGAGCTGGGCCAGCACAAACAGAAATTCTTCGCTCCCTGGCGAAAGGGCCACCGCGCGATTAATCATCACAATCGATTCATCCAACTGCTCACCGCCCACCAGATTCACAAACGCCAGTAAGTGGTAGGACTCTGGAAAGTCGGGTTTGAGTTCGATAGCGCGGGTTAATTCCGCGCGCATTATTCGTGCTGTCTCCGCGGGCAATTCGTGAACCGGTTGCCCTTCTGCGATCACCTCACGACTCAGAGCGTAGGCGTAGTAATAGTGTGCGAGGTAGTTGTTTGAATTTGCTGCCACTGCCTGCTTCAAATGTTCCTTGGCTTCAGAGAATTTTTGATTTTGAAGCAGCACCATGCCCAGCGATGCATGGGCCATGGCCAGCTTAGGATCGAGTTCCAACGCCTGTTCAAGTCTTAATTTCGCGTCCTCGGGTCGACGTATGTGAAAGAGCAAGTCGCCCAGGTATGCAAAGGCTTCTGCTTCGCTAACGGGGGCGGCCTGCATCTCTCCGCTCAGCTCAAGCTTCTGCTTCAAGGTGACAATCTGAGACTGAAACGAATGTCTCTGAATGTAGTCTCTTAATTCCTTTTGCATCGCGGCAAAGTCGGATTGGAACGCCTGACGAAAAGCCTTCTCGGGCGGAATGTTTTGCCTCAGCTGATCCAGGAATACTCCAAGTTGGCGGGCTCGCTTCCCCTGGTTTCCCTGGATGAGGTAATGGACCAGCGCCCACGACTGAGCGTAAAAGATCCCGCGTGCATCATGTTTGTTACGGTCCAGTGAGTAGTAGTCGATAGCAAATAGTTTATCCAAGGGAATCAATTGGCTGGTACGAAGCAGGTAGATATGAGAGTCAATTAGATTTCCCAGGTGGATCTTCTGATCGTCTTCAATGTCGAAAGTACTGTAGTACTCAGCCAGGCCTTCATTAAACCAGGTGGGAATGTTGGTTCGGCCCATCGTGTTGTTGACGAGGAGGTGCACATACTCGTGAAAAATTACTGCATAGGGATTTTGCTCGCGCTTCTCTGTCGTCAACGTGATGTAGTTTACTTCGCGCCCGGGCTGAAAATACCCGGCCAACGCCATCGTCTTGCCCTCGACTACAGGCTTGAAGGGTTTGTACGAACTGTCGCTTTTGAACACGATAACGGTTGTCGGAATCGGGGAGGTAAACGTGGTTCGCGGAAACAGGCGAGAGAACACTTCGCGAAATTGTTCTAGTCGAGTGGCCACCTGCCGTACGTCTTTTTCGCTCGCATTTCCTACCAGAAAGAAATTGGCCGAACGCACACTCACCCAAGTATCTTTTGCGTGTGCAGGGTGACTGCCAGGCAAAACCGCAACAGAATAAAAGATGATCGCGAGGACAACTGTGAGTCGTTTGGTCATAGAATAGCTCTATTACGAAAAGAATTGAGATGCCCGAAGCCTGGAGAGTGCCGGGAATTCTAAGTCTCAGACTACACAGCCGTATTTGTAAGTGTCAACGATCTGTTCGTTATCAGAGGAATCCCAAGATTGACGTAATGATCCACTAAAACACATGAATCAACACGAAATGCGGATCACATGTGATGTTGCTTTGTGATGGTTCTTACTAACTGCCGCCCAATCGAAAGGCGCGCCCGATTGCTCGGAACGCGCCCTTGAGATTTGAGAAGAGGTTGCTTGCTCTTAATTTGGCATCAAGACAGTATCGACCACATGAATCACACCATTGGATTGATATACGTTGGCAATTGAAACAGTGGACATACCACCCTTTTCATCTTTGAGCTGCAGATTATCCCCATTCATCCAGGCCCATAAAGTTCCCCCACTGACCGTCTTGAATTGAGCCGTGCCGCCCCCTGCCTTAATGCGCTTGGCAATAGCTTTGGAGTCGAACTTCCCAGCCAGTACGTGATAGGTCAGAATCTTCGTGAGAGTCGCTTTGTTTTCCGGCTTAACTAATGTTTCCACAGTGCCTGCCGGCAACTTCTCAAAGGCCGCATTAGTCGGCGCAAAGACGGTGAATGGTCCTTTGCTTTTTAGAGTCTCAACCAAACCTGCTGCTTTCACTGCGGCCACCAGGGTTGTGTGGTCTGCCGAATTCACAGCATTGTCGACGATGTCCATGGTCCTCAACATCGCGGCGCCGCCAACCATCGGATTGCTATCCTTCATCTGTGCGTAAACGGTTTGACTTGAAAGTGCTGCTACTGCAAGCAGCAGCATAAGAAATAACTTCTTCACTGCGTCCATCCTTTCTGAAGAGAGATTTTGTAACTGACAAACCAATATACGGAAGGTGTTCGAGCACCGGATTGGGTCCGGCAAAAATAGACAGGACGGAAGTGATTGCTCGGGAGACGCTGCGTCAAAGTTATCGATTAGTGCGAAGGCTTGATGAGGCAGGAGAGTTACAAAAACGACTTGGTCAGAAAAAGTTCTTGAAAGTGGTTCACGCTCCCAATGGATTTTCTTCCTCTAGATCGCCAAGAGGCGGGCCATGTGGGCCCGCCTCTAATTACGAACGCTTCAACTCTGAGGTTACTCCTCCGGGCCGGAACAGGTTGGTCCGTGAAGAGCGGGGATCTTCTGACTAATTACTGGATACTTTGGTGCTTCATCGATATTGATCTGCGTCCAGTGTGCATAATTCTCAGGCACATTAGTGTCGGCGAAGATGGCCTCTACAGGACACTCAGGTACACAGGCATCACAATCGATGCAGGTGTCGGCATTGATGTAGAGACGATCGGGCAATTCGTGAAATGCTTCCACCGGACACACAGCCGCGCAATCCGTGTACTTGCAGTCAACACATAACTCCACTACCACATAGGTCATAGGGGAAGAAGCTCCTTTCGAGAATGGCAAATGTTTATATGTAACGCGTGGAATGTCAACAGAAAACTTTCCATGAACTTTGGAACATAACGAACTACTCTGCGTCTAATAATAAAAACTTCTTTGTCTCCCAGCCATACTGAAAGGAAAGACATGAAGCGAGTGATTTTTGATCTCAGTGTCGCAACCCTCGCGTTCATCTTAGGCATTGCGGCCAACTGGAGTGTGAATATGTTGGGAGGTTTTGCTGTCGATAAAGTTTATAACGATCCAGTAGTAGACGCGAAGCTCTCCACTATCATGCTTGAGGGACGATCCATTGTTAGAAAGGGTCACTGTGGACGTCTATTTGTTTCTGTCACGGAAGAAGGAACGCTGGATCTCAATGGGGTGCCGATGGGAAGCCTTGATGACACCAGGGCTTTGAGCGAGTGGTTAACGGCAATTCTGGATGAGCGAGTCGCCATACATGCGTATGTAGACTCGCTCGACTTGACTTTAAGATTGCCTGAAGATCGGATAGTAGAGAAGACCGTTCAGATCAAAGCTCCGCGGAGTCTTAACTACGGGAAAGTAGTGGATCTCATTGCGACCATTAAGGCCACCGGAGCCGAACCTATTGGTTTGATAGATGAACGGCCGTTTCCCAACCCCTAAGCACCGCCCGTATCCCGCTTTTGTACGGAGCCTGGTCCGTTGATTGTTTGATTGACCGACGGGTCACCGTCATAGATCACACTAGATGGTCCAGACACAGTGACATTGAGCAAGTCGCTGGCAAACACTTCCACCTTCGCGACACCCCTCGATTCGACTTCCGCTCTGGATGCCCGGAGTTTGTGAGCGTCCACAACGCCGGCGCCGTTCGCATCGATTTGCAACTCTTTGGTCTCACCCGACAGGCGGATTGTGGGAGCACCATTGGAATTGAGATCGAATTTCTCATTCTTCAAACGGGTGACAGCAACAGTACCCGCCCCATTCGCAGTCAAGCCTTCAATGTTCGGTACCGAGATTTTTATCTTCATCGGTGTCCGAGCGGAGTAGTTGCCCCTATTGTTAATGCGCAGCACTCCATTTGAAACCTCCGTGCTTACCATCTGGAGAAGGTTATCGTCGCCTTCAACTTCAACACTCTGGCTCTGCTGGCAAACCACCTCGATCTCGAAAGCTCCATCGGTCGAAATTGACGTGAAAGGGTTCAACTCACGCTTTTCGACTTTTCGTATGCCCGAGCCGGTTGTGCCATGCATCTTAACGTTATAGTGACAACCGGCGACCAACGAGCAAAGCACCAATATCAGTAAGAGCTTTTTCATTTATATCTCCTAAGCCGGGATTGAGTGGATGCGTTTTACCGCCTGCGTTCCTCACGCGAGTATCCAAGTGTTCTGGTAGTGTTCTCCGTTACGCTGGCGGCCGGCTCCGCTAACGATAGTGGCTGCGGGGAGCGAAATTCAACCGGCATAATCGGCGAAGATGGCAGTGCTGCCGGCTCGCGTCTCGAATTCGTAATTCGTCCCAGCTGGCGGTAAAGAAAAATTTCTGAAAGAGCGCAGATAAAGAACGTTAGAAACATGAATAGAACGATCAGATCTTCATCAAATCCGCCTTCTCGTTTCAAGACCATCGGTCCACCGAGCAAGAATCCCATTGAGGCGACGGCCACCACCACCATCGCAGTCACAATTGCCGCAATAGCTCCAGGATGCCCGGATTCGCTTCGTCCTTTCAGGCTGGTACCGCAACGATTACAGAAGCTCAATCCGGAAGCGATGGGACTACCACAAGCTGAACAATACATAACTGATCCTTTCATTGCGACCAGACTGGCGAGAGGCGTCAAGCGCTAATCGTCCTTCAGTTCTAGAACGGAATGAATAGAGGTTAGGTTCCCATCAAACTGGCCAGAATCTCAGGTTCTACCGCCTGGGAACATACGTAAACCAAAAATATATCGCCTGTCCGACGCCTATAAAGAAACCAATTACGGCCCCAAAGAGTTCGATTGTCTTCAAGTGCTGGGACGCCACCGAAAGCACCAGGGACTCGAGCTTTTCAATAGGGTAATCGGAAACTTTGTTACGCACGAGGCCGCCGACATCGAATTCTGCAATCGCAGTAGGCAGACGCTCCCGCGCAGCGGTGGTTATCCGTTCAACCAACGCTGAACTGGCCCGCTTCACGGAGTGTTCCGAAAGATGATCTCCCAGACGTCCTATGGGCGCAATCAAGAGACGCTCGATCTGCGCAGTCATAACTGCATTGATCGTACGTGCCGTTCTGTCGTGAGACAGGATGTCGAGCAGGCTGGTAGTGAGAAAGCTTTTGAGTCGAGCGCCAGACTCCGGATTGATTCGTTCAAGCGCGGCTCCCAGAGTCTGCGAACGTAAACTTACGAGCGCATCTTTGACATAGGCGGAGACTGATCGAGTCAGTTCGGGACTCTGGGCCAGCTCGAGAATGCGATCCGCTACCTGGGTTTTCATCAGCTCGAACTTTTCTGGTTCAATCTGGCCAATTATTTCATTGAGCGGGCGCGCCAGCAGATTATCAATTGTCGAATTTAGAAAGGCTTCAGCTTCCTGAGCAAATGCCGGCCCTCGCAGATATTCTTCAACCCGCTTAGGGAGAGTCTTATTAATCAACTCATCAACTTCGCGATGAATGCGCTCGCGTGAAATGAAGATCTTCTTAATCAATGAGAGCTGCTGGTAATAGTCATCGACCTCGCGTTTAATTAGGGCTCCCATCTGCTGGCGGGTGTTCTGACTAGTAGCGATATCAGCAAGATGATGAACGATAGGTGGTACTTGTTGGTCCAGCCGGTCTTTTATGAATGTTACCGTCTCGGGAGTGAAAGTATCAGCCAGCGTTGCGTTGCTTCGGGCCAAGTCATCAAGACGTCCCGAGATAAACTCCCTGACTTTCTGTTTGAAGACCTCCTCGCTCACTAAATTGTGAAAGCGTTCTTCAACAAAACGAGAAATTTGAACCAAGGCATCATCGCTGAGGGTAGCGTCGATCCTGCGTGCGAGTAGCTGATCGATTTGACGGTCTACGAAACGAGTAATGGCACCAGCAGTCTCCTCGCTTTTAAGCATCGACGCGATGTACTCAGCCAGCCGGTATTGCAACGCGGAAATTGTATCGAGCACGGGCGTACGCGCTCCGGTAGGCAACGCATCAATGAATGACGGATAAACGGTGGCGAGCAGATCTTGTGTATAGGCGTTTACGAAATCTTCAACTTTGCGTTGGAAGAAATCAGTCTCAAACAGAGCGTTGAAAACTGTCTCTTGTGAGACCAGCTCGTTTCCGACGGCGTTGCCGATCGACTGAGCCAGCCGCTCACGATGACGTGGGATCATGCCCTGGGGCCAGACAGTAATCCCAAGAACTTTGACCGGCTTATAAGGGTGAAACAGCATCCAGATGGCCAGCCACGCAGCGCCATAGCCGTGAATTGTCGCAATCACGATGATGGCAATGCCGATTAGAAGCTTGAATGTGAAGGGATCGATGGCTAAACCCGTGGTCTGTAAATCATGACTCTTAAATAATGATTGGTAATCGGGGGACGTTCAATTATCGAGCGCCGGCACCGCGTATTTTGTCACAAGAGCCTAAATCCATCTATTAACGATATTCCGGATCGCTTTTGGCTCCGACTACATTACCGACTTATGTTTCCACTGGATAACCGGCTTTTATCCAGGCGGTCGTGCCCCCAGTTACATTTAAGAGATTGGCGAAACCGTGTTGTTGCAACAGGCTGGTAGCAGCGCTCGAACGGTAACCCCCTGCACATATCACCGCTGTGAGTTTTGACGGTTCGAGTTCTAACACGGGTAGTCGTTCTTTCAGATTAGACAGTGGCTCGGCAATCGCACCAGGCACATGGCCGGCGACGTACTCAGGTGGCCGTCGCACATCGAGGACTTGAAAATCAGTCTTGCTATTGATTAAGTCATTCAACTCCTTGACCGTAATCTGCGGCACTGTGGCTACTTCTAGTCCAGCCTCGCGCCAGGCATCAACGCCTCCGCTTAAATAAGAAAACGCAGTCTCAATTCCTACTCGAGCCAGTCGCGTTTGAGCTTCCTCAACTTTGGCATCGGATTCAGCAACGATCACGATTGGATTCTGCAATGAGATTAGAGAAGCGGCCCAAATTGCAAATTGTCCACCAAGACCGATGTTGACAGACCCGGGAACATGGCCGGCCCCAAACTCGGCTGCGGATCTGACATCCAGAATCACGTAACCCTGTGTCATCAATTCCGCAACTTCGGACGGAGCAAGAGCGGCTGGCTTTGGTAGAGCATACAATGGACTGGCGCCAGCTCGATTAATTTCTGCATCTTTTGAAAAGTATTCAGGAGCCGATGGCAAATCGGAAGTCATCATGCGAATAAACTCATCCTTCGACATCGGCTTGAGTGCGTAATTAAATTTCCTTTGCTCGCCAATGGTTGAAGAAGTCTGGTTCGAGATATTTCGACCGCACATGGATCCGGCGCCGTGTGCTGGATAGACCTCCACATCGTCTGAAAGCTTCAATAGTTTCTGATGCAAAGTGTCGTACATCATCGAAGCCATCATTTCCGGCGTATAACCTTTTCCTCCGGCGAGATCCGGGCGACCAACATCGCCAATGAACAGAGTATCCCCTGTCAGTATCTTTTGAGGTTCTAAAGAGGTTTCAGTATCGATAACCAGGACTGAGATACTTTCGGGTGTGTGACCGGGGGTTTCAATTATGCGCAGCACAACCTTGCCGATAGTAATCTCGTCACCCTCTTTGACAGCGCGATGCGGAAACATCGCTCCTGCTTTTTCGCTGAAAACGATCTCAGCGCCGGTGCGAGCAGCTAGTTCTCGATGACCGCTTACGAAATCAGCATGTAGGTGAGTCTCGATTACATACTTGATTTTCAGATTATTGTTTTCTGCTTCCTCGAGATAGTGATCCACGTCGCGCTGAGGATCGACCACGACAGCCTCACCCTCTGAGCCAATCAGATAAGACGCATGTGCCAGGCACCCTAAATAGAATTGCTTAAAATACATCGATTAATCTGCCAAGGGTTCTTTGGTTTTATAGTCGACGTTCTGAGTCAGACTATGTGTCAGCTTGGGCGGGGGAAGTTGTATCGAATTTGTGGTTTGTGCGCAAGTGTCGGGTCGGCGAAGATTATCACCGCTAACCGACCTGGAAGGCGGGGTAGTCTAACTGCTCGAGGCGGGAGGTACCGAACTAGTGTTTACGCCAGAGCGTGGCTGGATGATGAGCGGTTGATCTCGTCACAAAGGGAAGCTTCGATACCCGTGCTGTCGGACTCCGCAATGGGTTTGGTAATCATGTGCAGCAAATCGCGACATACCTGACGGCTGCCGGTTCCAATAGTCTTTCCCTTCTCATCCTGTAAAACATAGATTTTGCCGTGAGGGTCCAACGGAAACATCATGGGCATTGTGTACATAATTTTTCCTGCGGGGGGTTGGATTAGATAGTTAGCTCCTCGAGTAGTTTGAAACAGACAATGTGGGGGACTTTCCAGTGGGAAGCCGGCCGTCCAGAGTTTTCGGTTGATTTAATTTGAAATAGTCATCAGTTGCGCAACCGTAGGAAGATGACCGTTACTGAACCGGGAGCGGTAGCGACCGGAAGCTATGCTCAATCAATCAAAGGCATTCTGAGAAGTTCATTGAAGATTAGGTACTAGCCAGGTCTTCGTAGTGATATGAGAAAGGTCCAGGGCTAAGGCTGCGACGGTTCAGACGGTAACCGGTAAAACTCACGCGCGGGCTTTAGGGGGCGGAGCATCCAATACGGCCTTCGCGTTCCATCGGGTGAGTGCGTGTCGGCAGGTCGCGTCATAGCGAGCCATTTTCTATAAACCTCGCGCGATTTGCTGGTATCCACTGAGATATCGCCATACTGGTCTTCAGCCTCAGCTTTCTTGACGCGCACAGCCTGATGCCAACAGTGCATTCCTGACACGGGATCGGGATGAACCGGGAATGTTAAGTTCTGATGTACACCGACGTCACTCCACCAAATGCGTAGCGTATCAGGATCGCTCGACGGGTAAGCCTCGACACCCTTCTCGCGTTGTAAGCCCCATTCAGTGTTTTGGTGATCCAACTTGACGGTCGCCATCATCTGGCGAGCTCCCTGCTCATGAGTTTTCCAACGGCCCATGTGATGGCTGCAGGCGACCACCTCGGGACGGATTCCTTCGGTTACCCAGGCGTGCACCACAAAGTAGCCAATCTCTGTCTCGACCCGAACGAGGTCGCCAGTCCCGACTCCGATGCGCTTCGCAAACGAAGGATGAATCCACAACGGATTGGTGTGGGCAATCTCATTCAACCATTTCGCATTCGAGCTGCGAGTGTGAATCTGCATCGCCAGTCGAAAAGTGGAAATCAGCACGCTCTGATCGGAAGCCATGTTTTCAGGGTGCACATGGCTGCGGACGTAAGCAGGTATAGCGACTTCGCCCCAACCCCAATCCGCCATGGTGCTCGAAAAAAACTCGAGCTTTCCACTCGGTGTGGGAAATCCACGTTTGTATTCGCCGTCAATATTTACGCCAACAAACCGCCGGCCCTCAGAATCAGCGTCAATTGTCGGCAAAGGCACAATGTTCGGCGACGGAGGCTTGGCCGAGGCAGTGTAGACACGTCCTAATTGATCCTGATGACCATCTTCGATTTCTGCCGGCGGGACAGTTTCCTCATAGCGAGCCCCTACCTTTCTCGCAATTTCGAAAGCGCCGTAACGCCGCATGTATTGCAACGGCGTCAGACCTTCAGCCGCAGCTTTCTCGGGTAGCCCAGGTACCGAGTTATCAAAGATCCATTCGTAATATTCATCCACACTCAGCCGCTTACCAGGATTTTTCTGCGACTCAACATATTGTCGGATTCCCAGTTGCCCATCCGGATCGATTCGCCAACTAAGTTCCAGCCAGAATTCATTCTCCTCCCAAACCTCGCCAGGGTTCACTTCGCGTGTGTCTCCGATTTCTTCTCCAAATCGTTGGCGCGCGGCCTTCATCACTGGCTGCCGAAAACCAAGCCACTGTGAATCGTGCGTTTCATATGAGTGGATGTCATGACGCTCCGAGCCGAGACCCATAGGTAGAACGTAATCGGCGAAATACGAGGTCTCATTCCAGATTGGTGTAAGGGCCACATGACAGCCGATCTGATCTTTATCGGTGAGCGCCTCGATCCAGGAGAATCCGTCAGGGTTCGTCCAGACCGGGTTGTAAACCCGGGTAAAGTAAACATCCAGCTTAGCTCGCCCGTCTTTCAAGAGATGCGGCAGCAGAAATGAAAGCTCGTTCATCGAGAGCGGATATTCTCTAGGCCAAGTGGTCTCGTTCCACATCTTTGGATGAGGTGGAGTATAGATGGGCCGCGGGACGAACTTGTTCCAGGCGTTGGGAAACACGCTGCCTTCCGTAGCTACAGCTCCCATGAGTGCGTTGAGCATGAAAAGACAACGGGCCACCTGCCATCCACCGCTGTTACCGGAAGAGGCGCTGCGCCAGTTGTGAGTGCTAAGTCGTGTTCCGGCAGTGGAAACGCATTTCGCAACTTCTTCCAGCTGCGCCGGATCTACACCCGATTCCTTGCCTGCGAATTCAAAGGTGTACTCCGAATAGAGTGCTTTTAATGTCCGCTCAAAGTTCTCGAAAGTTGACTCAGCCTGCTTGTCCTCATATGCGAGATACTGTTCCCAGTTCCACCAGCGTCGGACGAACTCTCGATTGTAAAGA
>DASSCG010000033.1:0-6200 GCA_035697925.1 Pyrinomonadaceae bacterium | reverse complement strand
GCTAGAGCCTCAATAGAGAACGATCTGAACTATGAACGACGCACAGGATCTGCCATTAAGACAGAGCAAAACGGCTCGCAAATCTCTCCCGCCGGGACCCAAGGGCCACCCGGTTCTTGGGGTGATGCCGCAGTTCAATCGAGACACTCTGGGTTTCATAAAAGGCTGTCGTGACTACGGGGATGTGGTTCGCGCACGCTTCTTCTACGTCACAGCTTATTTCCTGTACCACCCTGACGACATCGAATATGTCGTTTCTACCAACGCCAAGAACTTCGTTAAATCGATGTCATTGCGTTCCAATTTCTTTCACCGGCTGGTGGGAAATGGACTGCTAACCAGCGAAGGCGAAGTATGGAAACGCCAAAGACGTTTGGCTCAACCTGCGTTTCACCGTCAACGAATCAATGCCTACGGCGACGTCATGGTCGATTATGCTCAGCGCATGACGGCGGCGTGGCGTGCCGGCGAGGTTCGCGACATCCATCGAGACATGATGCGGCTTACGCTCGAGATCGTCGTTCGGACACTTTTCAACGCGGATGTCTCAAAAGACGCTGACACGGTTGGCCTAGCACTTTCAAAAATCGTCAAACCTTTCGCCTCACAAGCAACATTGAAATGGATTCTGGATAATCGTCTGCCCACAGCTGCTCACCGCCGGTTTCATCGAGAGGCGCAGACGATCGACGACATCGTTTACCGAATCATTGCTGATCGCCGCGCTAGTGGACTGGACCAGGGCGACCTTCTTTCGATGCTGCTGGCGGCACATGATGAAGACGGCAGTCAAATGACTGATAAACAACTTCGTGACGAGGTGATGACTCTCTTCCTGGCTGGCCATGAAACGACCGCGTTGACGCTTTCATGGACCTGGTACCTGCTGGCTCAAAACCCGCGAGTCGAACAGAAATTTCATGCCGAGCTCGATGACGTGCTTGGAGGTCGACTACCAACGTTGGAAGATTTACCTCACCTCAAATACACAGACATGATTGCACGCGAAGCCATGCGACTCTATCCACCTGCCTATGGATTGGGCCGCGAGGCGATTGAGGAATGTGAGATCGGTGGGTTTAGAGTGCCGAGGAAAACACAGGTTTTCATGTTTCAGTGGGTGACTCAACGTGACGCTCGATTTTTCCCTGATCCGGAAACTTTCCACCCGGAGCGTTGGACCGAAGAATTTGCCAGTAGCCTACCGAAGTATGCGTACTTTCCCTTCGGCGGGGGTCCGCGTTTCTGTATCGGCAACTCATTCGCCATGATGGAGATTGTGCTGGTGCTAGCATCAATCGGCCAACAATTTAGACTGGCCCTCGCACCGGATCATCCAGTATCAATCCTTCCGGCGATGTCGCTGCGGCCCAAGGACGGCATTCGCGTTGTAATCGAAAGTCGATATGGCAAACATAAAGCCTCTCAATAAGCTGGTATCCAAAGCGCGTACACTTCGCGATCAACACAACGAGCGACATCGTCCGAGTGGTTTCGGCTTTGCACTGGCCGACAGCATAGACTACCTGGACCAAGCGCACTGGGAGACGGTCACGTCTCACAATTCTCTCTTTCTTTCACGCCTTTATTTGCGAGTACTCGAAGATGCAGGGCCAGAAAACCTGCAGCAGCGTTACGCAATTATCTTTAGTGGCCCAGAACCAGTGGCTGCAGTAGTCGGTCAAAGTGTGACTGTCTCAATAGGTCGCTTGCGTAAAAAGCCTGGATCCGGCAAGGGAGGAGCGCGACTCGAGCGCTTAGAAGAAAAAATGCTCGTCTGCGGCAATTTGCTTTCCTGGGGCATGCACGGCATTTCCTTCTCACCAAACCATGACCCCACCCTGCTCTGGCCCGGGGTCGCGGAGGCAATCTACCGCTTGCGCCGCGCCGATAAGCTCTCGGGAGATACCGACTTCGTGATGGTCAAGGATATTCCTAACACCCACGCCTCGGGTGCTTCGGCGCTGTCAATCTTCTCCTATCGCGAGCTCGAAACCGAACCCAACATGGTGCTTGAGATTTCGCCGCAATGGCGAAACTATGACGACTATCTGGCGAGTCTGACTTCAAAATACCGCAAACAGGCAAAGCAGACTGAAAAAGAAGTTGCGGCTGCGGGGTGTCATTTGGAGGAGATAGGAAGCGAAGATGTGGCCCGCCACGCCGAGCAGCTTCACGCCCTCTACTTGCAAACTCATCGTAACGCTCGGCTCAGGCTGGTCACACTTCCCGTGACATTTCTGCCAACCCTCGCGGCGCGTCTCGGCAACGACATGCGGTTCACCGTTGTGAAGCAAGGCGAACAATTACTAGGTTTTGTAACAACAGTACGGGACGGAGAGACGGCCGTCGGCTATTACATCGGGTTTGACAGGAAGGCTAACGCCGATTTTCCCATCTACTTCCGTCTGCTTCAGGCCGTCGTTGACCACGCCATAAAATTAGGTTGCCGAAGACTCTCGCTGGGCCGCACTGCGCTCGAACCTAAAGCGCGTCTCGGCGCGAGGCCTGACCCCCTCCGTATTTGGATTCGCCATCGCATCCCGATGCTCAATATGGTCGTGCGCGGTTTGCTTCACACTATCTCCGACCATGAAGAACCGACTGAACGACACCCTTTCAAATGACCGACGAAGCGTGGGATGCTCAGAAAAGGGACTCTAAGTTCAATGCCACTCTATTCCAGCTGGTGCGTAATTCGAGCCCACTCTTCAACTGTCAAAGTCTCAGCGCGTCTGCGAAGATCCACCTCGGCCTGACAAAGCACAATACTCGCTCCTCCGTGCAGTTTGATGAGATTTTGTAACCTGGGTGGAGCTGAGCGGAGGTTATTGAGAATCGTTTTTCGCTTCTGCGCAAACCCGGCACTGACAACGCTCCATAACAAAGCCTCATCTTGGACCGGCGCGGTAGCTTGTCGCACCTTTAGCCTAATCACGCTACTCCACACCTTTGGTATGGGACGGAATGAGCCGGGGGACACATCGAACAGTGTTTCGGCTTCGCAGTAGGCTTCAACGACAACGGACAGGTAACCTCGAGCGGTTGAACCTGCGGGGGCTGTGATCCGCTCCACGACCTCTCGCTGTAGCATGAGGACCATTTCCCTCAAGCAACTTCTCTGCTCGATTAGTCGCTGCAGAATTGCAGTCGAAATGTTGTAAGGGAGGTTGGCCACCAAGCGAGCTTGAGTGGCTGGCTTTATTTCAGCACAGAAATCGGTAACGAGTGCGTCGCTCTGGATAAGCTTAAAGTTCCCGCTTGAACCGAATTTTTCCTGCAGCCCGGCGATGAGGTTCCTGTCAAACTCGATTGCCAGCAAAGCGCCTGCCGCTTCAACGAGCCGCGCAGTGAGTGCTCCGCGACCGGGACCGATTTCTATGATCGTTTCATCTGGCTTGGGGTCAAGAGCTTGAATGATGCGATCGACGATTCGGCTGTCGACGAGAAAGTTTTGACCTAATCGTTTGGAAGGATGATGGGTATAGGGTGATGAAGGAATCGAAGACGCCTCGCGGTCTTTTCTCGCTCTTGTGCCTTCATTCTTCATCCCTCATCCTTCATCCTTGCTTTGGGATAGCCGGTCACCTCGATGTCGCGACCCCGCTGGACCATTTCGACGTCAACCAGATCTAAAGCGTTAATCAACCTCTCGGCGCCGTCACCACCGATCGCACAGGGAGCATCACGACCTCCAATGATTACCGGCGCCAGGAAGAAGGTGACTTTGTCCACCAAACCCGCGTCTACCAGATTCCCTGCCACTGTCGCTCCGCCTTCGACCAGCACGCTCTGAAGCGATCGCTTTCCCAGTTCCTCCACGACCTTCAGGAGATCACGCCCTTTGAAACTGTCATTCACAATCTCAACCCCTCGGCCAGCCAATGCTTCGGACTTTCCTGTTTCCAGCGAGTCCCCAGCAAATATCAAAACCGGCGATTCTTTTGCAGTCTGTGCCAATTGAGATTCAGGATCAGTCTGCAGGCTTTCATCCAGAAGGACGCGCACCAGCGGCCTCCTCCTCAGCTTACCAGAGCGATCAGTTAACAAAGGATTGTCACTGAGCGCTGTGCCTGCACCTATCAAGATTGCATCGTATTCATGTCGTAACTCGTGAGCTCGCGCACGCGATTCCTCACCCGTTATCCAACGTGAATCACCCGTCCGAGTGGCTATTTTGCCATCCAGGGACGACGCCAGCTTCAGATGAAGGAAGGGCCGCCCCGTCCGCATGAAGTGAAAATACTTCTCGTTTAGTTTCGTCGCTTCGCGAGCCATTAGTCCGCAGCTCACATCAAGGCCTGCCGAACGCAGGTGTTCAAAGCCTCTGCCCGAGACCTTCGGATTTGGATCTTCTACCGGCGCCAAGACGCGTTTGATACCGGCAGCAATCAGTGCATCCGTGCATGGTGGCGTCTTTCCGAAATGTGCGTGAGGCTCGAGCGATACGTAAGCAGTTGCGCCCTTTGCTTTCAGCCCAGCTTGCTCAAGCGCGACGGTTTCCGCGTGCTTTACCTCATCGTATACATAGAAGCCTTCGCCGAGGACTTCGCCTTCCTGAGTCGTGATGACGCAACCCACTAGAGGCCCAGGGCTCACCAGCCCGATTCCATTCGCCGCTTGCGCGAGAGCGCGCGCCATCATGCGATGATCCGTATCGGTCCATGCCTCAACGGCGCCTGTTGTTGTCGCAATAGTCTGTTGCACTAATCTCTATTCGAAGAGCCCATTTACGTAGAGCTCAGGATCAAAGACGACCAAATCATCAACTTTCTCACCGATCCCTGCATAACGAATAGGCAGGTTCAATTCTTTCGCGATGGCCACGGCAATTCCGCCCTTTGCAGTTCCATCCAGCTTGGTCAAGACAATCCCAGTCACCCCTGCGACCTTTAGAAACTGACGCGCCTGTTCGAGTCCGTTTTGGCCAGTGACCGCGTCGACGACTAAGAGGGTCTCATGAGGCGCCCCTTCAACTTCCCTTCCTGCCACTCGTTTCATCTTTTCCAGTTCGGCCATCAGGTTCGCTTTATTGTGCAGCCGACCCGCAGTATCAACTATCAACACGTCAGACCCTCGCGACTTGGCAGCTTTAAGTGAATCGAAGAGCACGGCAGCGGGATCAGTGCCTTGCTTCTGTTGAATAAGTGGGACCCCAGTACGTTCTGCCCAAATCGCGAGTTGGTCCGAGGCCGCCGCCCGGAAAGTGTCAGCTGCACAAATAAGCACATCATTTCCTTCAGCCTTGATCCGTCGTGCAAGCTTGCCGATAGTGGTGGTCTTGCCAACACCATTTACTCCAACAATCATCATCACGTACGGCAAGACGTCTTCAGGAACAGTCGTTTCAGAAGCCACACCCTGACTTTCTGACGCTCGCAATATTCTGAGCAGCTCGTTTTTGATTGCCTGCTTCAACGCCTCAAGATCATTGATCTGTTTCCGGGCGATGCCACGCCTGACCGTCTCCAAAATGTGTTGGGTAGTTGCAACACCAATGTCAGCGGCAATCAGCGCTTCTTCCAGCTCGTCGAGTAGATTCTCATCGATTTGCTTCAGGCCCTGGAAGACTGTGTCCAGCCGTTCTGAAAGGGACTCGCGCGTTGCGGCTACAGCTCTTCGAAAACGGGCCGAGAACTCCTGTTCAAGCGCGGCTTCCTGCGCTTGCAATTCCTCCATCGAGAGGTTTAACCCAAGGATGGAGGTAGCAAAAGGCGAGCGACTTGGTACCGGCTGATCTTCTAATGCGGCTTCACGCCGTTGAGATTCGGTCGCTGCTGACTCCGGTTCCTGGTATCTCCGCGTACCCTCGACTTGTCGTGACTCGGACGCAACCGGACTTGGAGCAGGCGTTGGACCGGCGCCGGTTGCAACAGGCTCCAACTCCGGCTGCTCCACCAAAACGCGCGGTGGTTGTTCGAAACTGGCCGGCTTTTGTTCCACGCCCGACGGCGATTTGACTGGTTCAGCTTGAGGACTCTCACTAACCGCTGGCTCATTTAAACCCAGCGTTACAAACTGATCCCTACCTTTGCGTCTCCAAAAAAGCCCCATAGGATTGTTCCGAGTGCTCCACAGTGTTCTAAGTGCTGGGTAATTGAATTTGTGATTATAAGCGCAACAGCCGCATCCCCACAAAAAGGGTGCGGCTGCGGGTATTGTCGCAGTTTGAGTTTAACGCTGAAAGCGTTCCCTAATTC
>DASSCG010000032.1:0-7763 GCA_035697925.1 Pyrinomonadaceae bacterium | reverse complement strand
CAGCGAAATTTCGAGTCTTTGCGCATCCGGATGAGTCGAGCTTGCTAAATCCTTCTCCAGTTCTTCAAGTAGACTTACCGCCCGTTCGAGTGCCTCAGTCAAATCATCTTTAGAAGATGTGTTTCGTTTCGCGAACGTTCGCGCGAGATCTGATCCTCCTCGCCGCAAGTGGTCCAGAATAGCTTGACGGGAAAACGGCAAACCTTCATCGGCGGAAGCCGGGGTTAACGTTGCAGCATTGCTGACGGTTTCCGCTCCAACGCGAGACTCAAGCCATTCGGCATACTGTGCCTCAACTTCTTCCTGACAATACAAGAGGGACTTGACCGTGCGCTTCCTGGGCTTTGCTTCCCATGAGTCGAAGGCTTTTTCAATCCCACGAAGCGCGACGTGAAGTGGGATGTCCATTGCCTTCCAGCTCTCGATTAGGGCCCAGTCCATTGGGCTAAGCAACAGGTGTTTGCCGCGGCGACGAATAAACGCGTCTTCGATTTCTGTGAAGTAATTGAAGTAATTCAACGTCCAGTGTCCGGCTTTTGCTTTCAGACTCAAGGCCGCCTAAACAATTCGATCTTTTTAGACCTTGGACATTGGCCGTTGAAGTTCAGACTGCGACCTGGCATTCCGCTCGTATACCAGTCTGAGACCCTCCAACGTCAGCGTGTCATCGACGAGTTCAATAAACTCCGAACCGGTGGCAATCAAAGGCGCCAAGCCGCCCGTGGCAATCACCCGCGGCTTACCGTCGATCTCATCAAGCATCTTGCGCAACACACCATCCACCAAGCCGACATAGCCGTGATAAAGGCCGGACTGCATCGCGCTGATCGTGGACGAGCCGATAACTTTCTGCGGCCGCTTGATGTCTACTCGAGGCAACTTCGCAGTTCGATCAAATAAAGCATCAGACGAAATCATAATGCCCGGAGTAATAACACCGCCCAAGTATTCACCGCGCGAATTAATCGCATTGAAAGTGGTTGCAGTGCCAAAGTCCACAACGATGCACGGTGCGCCATACTTATGAATTGCAGCAGCAGCGTCAACAAGCCTGTCGGCGCCAACATCAGACGGCGGTTCGTAGAGAATTCGGACTCCGGTGTCGGCCGTGTTGTCCACGAAGAAAGGTGACAGATGGAAGTAAGTTTCAGCCATCGTCTTCAACGTGTAATTCAACGGCGGCACTACCGAGGCAATGGCGATGGCATCAATAGCTTTGAAATCGAGGCTCGCCAGTTCGAAGAGGTTGCGAGCGTGAACACCGTACTCATCAACGGTGCGGGCACGGTTGGTCGTCAGTCGCCAGTGGGCTACTAACTCGGGACCTCGATAAACGCCCAGGGAAGTATTGGTGTTTCCGACATCAATCACTAGAAGCATAGGTTAGATTTTCCGTCGCCCTTTCGCGACCCTCAGAATCGCTCAAAAACTCCTCGATCAGGTTAGCGGCGGTTGCGACGCCATTCTCGCTGCGCAGCTGTGCGGCGACTTGCTTAGCGTTCAACGCATACTGAGGCCTGGTCAAAAAGTTGTCGAGTTCTCGCGCCACTCGTTCAGCCTGATAGGCGCGCCGGTAAAGTGTCCGACTGGTTCCGAGCCGGGCCGCGTGAGCTGCGTTATCAGATTGATCGAAGGCAAATGGCACAATCAATGTTGGAACTCCTGCACGAAGTGCTTGAGAGGTGGTACCGACGCCGCCATGATGGACCACTACACAGGCATGTTCCAGCAAAGATTCAAATGGAGCATAGTCGACCGCCAATATCTCCGCAGGCAAAGACTTCTGAGGACGATTGCGCTCATCTCCGATTAATAGCACCGCGCGACGCCCCAATTTCTTTGCAGAGTCAATGCTCTCTTCGAAGAAATCCCGCGCCACCCAGACTGCTGAAGAACCGAGAGTGAACACGATCGGCGGAGGGCCTGCGTCCAGAAATTCCAATAGCTCGGTGGATAAAGGCTTTTGATGTCTCCCATCGTAAAAAGGAAAGCCGGTGATTTTGGTTTGCACCGGCCAGTCAGGTTGAGGTTTAGCAAAGTATTTTGAAAAGAGAGCAAGGACGAGCGCAGGCGAGTGTTGGCCTTCGAATAACGGATTTCCATAATCGCCGACTCCAAGCTCTTCACGGAGTTCATCCACCTGCTTCGAACGATAACTTTGCGTCACCAACCTAAAAAGAAATGACACGACGCCAGGACCGAGTGCGCGGATTTTATACATCCATGGCCAGAATGGCGGCATAGGCGGATCGTAAGCCGAGAGAAACGAGCCGGGTGCCAATACCGTTGAAATCCAAGGTATTCCAGTCGTCCGAGCTACTAGCGGACCAGCGAAAGTGATTGGGTGAGTAATTAGTAAATCCGCGCTTTCACAGGCTTCGATTAAGTCCGCATAACCATCGCGGACGTAAGGAAACACCAATTCCTCCATAAGGTATTTAGGACCAGACATCGGTTCCATCACGCGGTCCATCATTTTCTGATCCTGTTGTTGAGGAGGTGGCAGGTCTGGGCGCAAAGCGGCGAATCCAAGTCCGGCGCCTTCGATCTTCTCGCGATAGAGGGCACTGGTCGCGATTACCGGCTCATGGCCTCGTGATCGAAGCTCCAGCGACATAGCCATGTAAGGATGAATGTCGCCAAAGGACCCAAAGGTTGTTAGTACAATGCGTTTGCCCTTGGACATGGCTGTCTCAATGTTACTCAAAGTTTAGTCGTCTTCGCTATGGAACATTCGGTTACTACGGCACTGAACCGCGCGGCACGCCAAGTTCGCGCACTTCAGTAACGTCGCCAGCGCGCACAATCTGTATGTCACGTCCATCGGTTTCCACTCGCAACGCTCCATCCGGCTCAAGCCCGCGTGTTATTCCTTCAATGACCTCCTGGCCGTTAACAACGCGGACTCGTTTGCCGCTGGCATAGGAAGAGTGTGCGGACCATTCGCGAAGAATAATTTTCTCGCTGTCGTTCGACTCTAACATCTCGTAGCGTCGCCCGATTGAGACAATCAGGCTTTTGAGAATGGTCTCAGGGTCTGGAACTCTGTCGATTTCACGTTCAACAGAGGTGGCGATCTCATGCAATTCCGGCGGAAACGCTGAACTAGTGAGATTGATACCGATGCCTAACACGACTGCTCGACCGTCCTTTGTTTCAACAGTTTCTGCGAGAATCCCGCACAGTTTTCGATTGCCAGACAAGATGTCATTGGGCCACTTGATGTCCGCGTCTAACGAATAGGCGTCGAGCAGAGCATCATGCACTGCCAGGGCGGCTGCTAGCGTAATGAACGCCCATTTGTTCTGATGGATTTGTGGCCTCAAAAGCATACTGAAATACAGTCCCGCGCCCTTTGGGGAAATCCACCGCCGTTGCAACCGGCCGCGTCCGTCGGTCTGCTCATTCGCTACAACACAAAGTCCTTCGCCCGCTCCTTCGCTAGCGCGACGTGCTACTTCCAGGTTTGTCGAGGGAAGCGAATCGAAACGCAGGATCTGTGGAACAATCTTGGCCATCACTTAACCAATTCAATAAGGTGCTCAATCTCAGCCAACTCTTAGGTCTAGGAAGGGCTTTAGAAGCGGGGACAGGGTCCCCTTCCTAACTTGCAAATTAGCGAGCGGGACGCGTCTTGTTCTGACCTGCAAATTGGCGTCAAATCCTCGAGCGTTGTGCCAAGTCGAGCGCCTCAGTTACCAACTCGCGCACGAGGCCGTCGAAATTTTGAAACCTCTGGTCTTGCGTCTGACCTTGCACGTATCGGTAGTAAATTTGTTGTATCACAACCGCGACCTTAAATCGCGCAAACGTTTCATAGAACACTATCTGACTCAGGTCGCGTCTGGTCTTGGCCTGGTACCGTTCAATTATTTCTTCGCGGGTCATCCAACCAGGCCCATTGGTGACAGCCCGCAGTGAGCTTTGGCGCTCTCCTCCCAGCATTGTCCAGTAGCTAATCGCGAGGCCCAGATCGATGAGCGGGTCGCCTACCGTACACATCTCCCAGTCAAGCACGGCAACTATTTTCCAAGGCTCCTGGTGATCGAGCATTAGGTTATCCAGCTTGAAATCGTTGTGCACCAGCGTTGGGCGCTGCGCGTTGGGACCTGAGTCGGGCGGAATTCGGTCGCGAAGCCAACTGATCAGTCCATCCATCTCCGCTAACTCACCGGTCGTACTTCGCTCCCAACGACCGGCCCACCCACGAACCTGCCGCTCGACAAAGCCCTCAGGCTTGCCAATGTTCACTATGCCGGCCGAGTAGATGTCGATTGCGTGTAGCGCAACAAGAGTGTCGACCACCGCCTCGCTGAGTCTGCGGCGTAGGACCAAGCTCTCACCGATTTCTTCGGGTATCCGTGAACGAACGATTAATCCACGACGCCGCTCCATGAGATAAAACGGCACGCCAATGATGTTGGCGTCTTCACAAAGCAGGATGGGTTTGGGCGCAAGGGGAAAGTGCGGATGAATGACTGCCAGTAATTTGAACTCCCGGGGCATGTCATGAGCGGTGGGCGCTACGGGGCCCACGGGCGGGCGGCGAAGCACATACTCCTGGTTTTCGCAGCGGATCAGGTAAGTGAGATTCGAATGTCCACCTGGAAATTGTTCGATCTCGAGTTTTGCTTGGCGCGCAAGCGCAAACTTATCTCTCAGATACGCTGTCAGAGCTTCGAGATCCAATTCCTCGCCGGCCCGGACGGCCATGCTGTCGTTCGTCACGCTCATTAATTGAATTGAAACTATGCTTCAGTTTTGAAGGCCTGGATTACCCGGTGCGCCACCACCTGGCGATGAACTTCGTCGGGACCGTCGTAAATCCTGGCGGCACGGGCATCGCGATAGAACATCTCAAGCGGAGTATCTTTGGAATAACCCAACGCACCGTGGACCTGGATTGCTCGATCAATCACGTCGTGCAGCACTCGCGCGCCAAAGAATTTGATCAAAGAAATCTCGATTCGCGCGTCCTCGCCTTGATCCAATTTCCAGGCGGCGTTGAGCGTCATCAGGCGAAAGGCGCTGATCTCTGCTGTCGAATCTGCAATCCAGTTTTGGACAGTCTGTTTTTTTGAAAGTGGCTCGCCGAAGGATTGCCGCTTGAGAGCGTATCGACACAACATCTCCAAGCTGCGTTGCGCAGCACCAACCCAACGCATGCAGTGTTGAATGCGCCCTGGTCCTAAACGCGCCTGTGCCAGTTTGAATCCTTGTCCGACCTCGCCCAGGAGATTGCTTAAAGGCACACGGCAGTTTTCAAAGCGTATTTCACAGTGACCACCAACGCCGCCTGATCCCATTACCGGCACGGCTCGCACGATATTAAAGCCGGGCGTATCGGTGGGAGCGAGGATCATGCTGGCCCGATGGTGAGCATCCGCTTCCGGTTCGGTTACAGCCATAACAATCGCGAAGGCAGAGCCAATGGCTCCACTTATGAACCACTTGTGGCCGTTGATAACCCACTCGTTGCCGTCGCGTACCGCCGTCGTGCGCAAACCGGTCGGATCAGAACCCGCCACTTCCGGTTCAGTCATCGCAAAGCAGGAGCGTACATCTCCAGCTGCGAGAGGCCGGAGGTATCGCTCTTGTTGTTCTGGAGTAGCAGCGATTAACAACAACTCGGCGTTGCCGGCATCAGGAGCCGCGGAACCAAAAATACGCGGAGCGATAATCGATCGGCCAATTATTTCGTTGACGAGTGCTTGTCCAATAAACCCAACCCCCATTCCGCCCCACTCGCGCGGTAAGTTAGGCGCCCAAAGACCTCGCGCTTTTACTTCCTTTTGGAGCTTGGCCTCCAAATCAACTGGCAGCCCCTCGTCTTCAATCATCTTACTTTCGTTGGGGTAGACATGCTCTTCCATGAAAGCCGAAACACGTGTGCGGGTTGTCTCAAGTTCGGGCGGAATGCTGAAGTCAATCATTGGATTTTTGTCAGCTGATGCTGAGGACGCTTTAACCGCGAGCTTTTAAGCATTGAAGAGCGGAGGTGATTGTATCTTTAAGAGGCCACCATAACCAGACACCAACTCTACGGCCCGGCGTCAACCAACCCGGGAAGCGCACTTACTCACTCTCCGAATTTAAATGCAGCCGATGCTCACTCTGCGCTAACATGCCTGCGCGCACTTACCCCACTTTAGGAGGACTACGATGAAGGCTCTAATGTTTGTGCTTTCATTCGTGCTGATCCATAACGTTGCTGTAGGTCAAAGCAGCAAAGCTGTTTTTCCACAAGGCAGAGTAATTGACCTCTCGTATCCGTTCGGTTCAGAGACCGTGTATTGGCCTACAGCTGAACCGTTTCACTTGGAGAAAGACTTTGAAGGTGTCACGGACAAAGGCTTTTACTACTCCGCGTACAAGTATTCCGCAGCTGAACACGGAGGCACACACCTGGATGCGCCAGTCCATTTCGCGCGCGGCCGCCACTCCGTTGATGAGATACCTCTCGAACAATTGATGGGATCTGCCATCGTGTTGGACGTCACGACACAATGCGCGAAAAATCCCGACTATCGTGTCACCACTGCAGACTTCCTCTCCTGGGAGCGAAAGCACGGAAGGATCTGGAGAGGTGCCATTGTTTTGCTGCGCACTGGCTTCGGAAAGTTCTATCCAGACCGCAAGAAATATCTTGGAACGGAGGAACGCGGAACTGAAGCCGTGGCGAGGCTTCATTTTCCCGGCCTTCATCCCGACGCTGCTCGCTGGTTGACTACTAGTCGATCAATTAAGGCAATTGGATTGGATACAGCGAGCATTGACTACGGTCAATCAACTCTTTTTGAAAGCCATCAAATTCTGTTCGACAAAAACATACCGGCATTTGAGAACGTCGCGAATCTCGACCTCCTTCCGCTCAAAGGTTTTTCGATAATTGCCCTGCCAATGAAAATCAAAAGCGGTAGCGGAGGTCCCCTGCGAATTGTGGCGATATTGCGTTAGGCCTGGACGATCTGAGAATGATTGATTGGTTTCCCATCCGTTTGTCGTTCGCGGTAGCGGGTGCGGCAACTTTGATTGCCCTGGTGGCAGGCTCGGGATTGGCCTGGCTCTTGGCCCGTAAGCGTTTTCCCGGGCGCAATCTGGTGGATGCTCTGATCACTTTGCCGTTGGTACTTCCTCCCACCGTGCTCGGGTATTACTTGCTGGTTCTGCTTGGCACCAGATCAGCGCTAGGCGGGTTTCTCTACAATCGCTTGGGCATCCGTCTTACGTTCACAGTAACTGCTGCGATCATCGCCGCCACGATTCATGCCCTGCCACTGGTGACAAAGAGCTTGCGAGCCGCATTCGAAGGAGTGAACGTTGAGCTTGAAGCAGTTGCGCGAACTCTTGGAATGAGCAATCGGCGAATCTTTTTTCGCATCACTTTGCCGCTTGCTTCACGCGGAGTGTTAGCAGCAACAGCACTGGCTTTCGCACGCGCACTGGGAGACTTCGGCGTGACGATCATGATCGCCGGCAACATCCCGGGTAAGACTCAGACGGCTTCGGTAGCGATTTACGACGCTGTCCAGGCGGGGCGGGACAATGAGGCGTTTACCCTGGCGATCGTTGTCTCACTCATCGCCGTGGTAATGCTGTATTTCATTAATCGGTTCGGACGATTACGGTGGTAGTGTCCAATTTTCGATTCGCAGCCTTCGTTGGCCGTGTCCTTATATTGCTGGTTCCTGGATCGTTCGCTTACTCAGCCGCCACCATTCGGTCAGCCACTACGCGCATAGCCTCTCGCAACTGTCTGTCCC
>DASSCG010000031.1:0-2954 GCA_035697925.1 Pyrinomonadaceae bacterium | reverse complement strand
CGCTGGCGCAGAATATCGAATGCACTAATACTGTTTTGATTAGTCAGCTCCATCAGTAAACACCTCGTGTACTGACAGGTAGTCGGTTGTTGTGGCTATTCCTTACAGAGGTCTTCGCAGAAGTTTTCTGAGGAAGTGGAGCTGTTCCAGATAACGTGCGCACCACGTGCAAACGATCAGGTGCAATCTGAGACGCAGTTGCTCACTGATACTGAGCGGCCGTTCCATTGATTCGGACATTAGCGGAACCATCTCCCGGCACGGTTGCTGCGATCGTAGAAGGCGGCGTCTGAGAGTGCGTCGGATCTTTGAATACGCTTTCAAGATTGCCTTCATTCGATCACAAGAACTGAATTAAACCCGCCGAACTTGTCGGGTGCTTTCATGCCGTTGCTCGGGTCTTCGATCCAACGTTGCTCATTGACGATGAACTTGTATTCAAAACGCCCGGCTCTCGGAACTACAATTTCTGTGGACCAAAGACCGGAGTCATTTCGCTTTAGCGGTGTAGCGACTTCACTCCACCTATTAAAGTCACCTGCCACTGCAACACTGTCAGCACTGTCGTCATGAAAGATAAACAGCAATCGGCCATTTTCGACTCGGGGTGGTTTGCATCCCACAACGTTCAGCGCGTGCTGTTCAGTTCGTGCCATTTCCACCGCGCGCCTGGCATTGACGACTCCATACCCCTGACGAATCACAGGCTGGGTTGTGATACGGTCGGCCGTTGAGATCAAATAATTCTTGATTGCACCCGGCGTTAACGCTGGGTTTGCTTGAATCATTTGGGCCACAATCGACGTCACAATCGGCGCTGCGAAAGATGTTCCATCTACGTGCTGGTAATGCGTAGCTACGATCTTCTGCTGCTTCAAAGCAGCCTCGATATATCGTCGAATTTCTGTCGCATCTGAGTTCAAGAGTTGCTCAGGAAGTTCTGCTGTTTCTTCCAGCTCACGTGCCAAATCTGGGAGTTGATAATCTGCCGCTCCAGCCAAACGAGATAACGCTTCAGCTCGTTCATAAGATTTAGTTCCCGGCAATATCGGCGCCGCGATCCACATTGCGGGTGCGATAATCTCGGGCTTGACTGTGCCATCTGCGGTGATACCAAAATTCGAGTGATATAGACCGAGATCATTTCCGTTCAACTGGTTGTTATCCGAATAGCCACCCACGGTGATTACCGAGGGCGAATTGGCCGGGGGAATTGAATGACGGCCTTCACCGCCGGAGTTTCCCGCGGCGGCAACAACTACGATTCCGTGGCTGATTGCTTCCTCGGCCGCCTGGTCGATAATGCTTTTCGAACAGGGAACATCTTCGTCTCCGCCCAACGAAATATTCAGGACGCGAATGTTGTAACGCTCGCGATTTGCAATCACCCAGTGAATACCTCGCGCAATGTTTTCCTCGCTTATGCGACCACGTTCACTTGCCTTCACCAGCACGAGTTTGCATTCGTGCGCCAATCCCCTATAAAGACCGTCACTGAGGCGTCCGTTGCCGGCTGCGGCAACCGACGTTTGTGTCCCGTGCCATTGCCACGACTCAATGGGTTCAGTAGAAATCAAAGAGAGACGCTCTCCAGCGATGTCGTGGTAAGCGACGACGCGACTCACAGGTGTCACGAGATCCGGATGCGGATAAAACCCAGAATCCAGAACGGCGATTGTCACACCTCTGCACGTGTAATCCGGATTTGCATGTAGCCTGACTGGCGTAGGGATGACCGCAAACCGATTGGCCGCGTGCTGATGATCATGGTTTGAAGAGTCCATTAGTTCTCGCATCGTCCACAAAAAAAGGTCTGCCCTGGCCTCCAGAAGCGTTGCTTTATGAACTCCTTGCGGGCCAAGACAAACCGCTCCCCTTCGACAAGTTTGTCGCGCGAGCAGGGTCAAACCTTACAAGTCTGGTTTTCTAGTTTTGATTAGTGAGGCGGCGCCGGATTCGTTCGCGCGCTTCGTTTGAGAGGGTTGCGCTGGTCATCGGTTCTGATAGTTCAGCGGCGTGCGCACCGGATGTATCGCGAATAAGTTGCAGATGTTCCATGTACCACTGGCACCAAACGCAAATCCAGAAATGAAGTTTAAGTTTGATTCTCTCGCCAACAGTTAGCCGCCGTTCCATTGATTGTGAGATCGTCTCGACAGTTTGCTGGCACGTCGGCAAAGTGCGCAACAGCCAGAAGCGAACAGCGTGCTTGAGTTTGTCGTAGAGTTTCAGTGCCATCTCACTGCTCGCCTTTGAACCAGTTTACTTCCAGACAATTGCGCAAATGCAGCCGTGCGCGGTGAAGCATGACCCAAAGGTTGTTTACTTTGATGCTCAAAATCTCGCAAATTTCTTCGCTTTTAAGACCTTCCACCTCGCGCAGTGTGAAAGCACTGACCGTACGCTTTGGCAATGGCGACAGACAGTCGTTAAAAACCTTCCAGAAATCGCTCCTCTCCATCAGCTCGGCCGGAGTCGCATGCCAATCGTTGGGCGCATAATCGTTGTTCCAGTGCCCTTGCCACTCATCAGGCCTCTTAAAAAACTCCCGGTGCTCTGGCCCTTCGTCAGGGTCCTCTCCGATTGGGGCCTCACGACCGACGCGCCGAAAGTGATCGATGATCTTGTGTTTTAGTATTCCAACGAGCCATGTTCGCTCCGAGCCTCGTCCTTCAAAGTTTTCGTACGCTTTCAATGCCGCGAGAAAAGTCTCTTGCACTGCATCTTCCGCCACGATATCGTCGCGCAGTCGGAAGACGGCGTATTTGAAAAGATAGTCGCCGTGATCGTCCAGCCAACGTTCAGGATCTGGAGACTGGTAGGGGGACTTAGCTTGTGCCTCGCTCATGGGGAATTGGATTCAGCGTTTGGCGAACAGCTCCGACTTTTTCTTGCGACTTGCCGAACACTTTATCTAAGCTATCAAACCGTTACCAAAGTTCCTGGGCCAAAGA
>DASSCG010000030.1:0-9173 GCA_035697925.1 Pyrinomonadaceae bacterium | reverse complement strand
AGTTCGAGACTCGCCAGAGTGCGTTTACTTTCAAAGCACAAGCTCCTTGGTTCGTTAAGACGTATAGCCATTCTTCTTTTGGTCGTCTGGACTGTCGTTTCGCTCGTCACAGTCTTAATCGAACTGGTTCCAGGCGATCCTGCCGTTGCAGTTTTAGGTGAACAAGCCACTCCGGCACAGTTTGAGCAGTTTCGGCAAAGGCATGGCCTGGACCGTCCTCCATTTTTCTTCTCCATGCCACGCGACGCCCAGGGGAATAGGCACTTTCAGTGGCACGGCTCGGACAATCGATACACAGACTATTGGAAGGGGATTTTACAGGGTGACATGGGTCTGTCCTTCCGCACAGACCGAAAGGTCAAAGACCTTATCCTGGAGCGTTATCCGGCCACAATTGAGCTTGCTATTGCGGCTTTGTTGATTGCGGTGATTATCGCGATTCCTCTGGGCGTGTTAGCCGGCAAAAATCGTGGGACCTGGCTCGATAATCTGGCCTCAGTCGTCGCGCTGATTGGAATCAGTCTGCCAGGATTTGTGATTGGTCCGATGCTAATCTACCTCTTCTCTGTGAAGCTCCGCTGGCTGCCAGGATATGGGCGTGAAAACTGGGAGGACATTATTTTGCCCGCGTTTACTCTCGGTGCCGCGCTATCCGCCATATTGACTCGCATGGTCCGTTCCTCAGTCATTGAAGAACTGGGCGAAGACTACGTGCGCACGGCGCGGGCGAAAGGATTGAGCGAAACTCAGGTGGTTTACAAGCACGTGCTTAAGAATGGGTTGATCCCGGTAGTCACAATTCTTGGCTTGCAGCTGGGTATTCTTTTAGCAGGGGCAATAATCACGGAAAAGATCTTTGGGTGGCCAGGCCTTGGGTTACTGTTGGTTGAAGACGGAATAGGCAAACGAGACTATCGTGTGGTCCAAGGGTGCGTGCTGGTAATTAGCCTGACCTACATTGTCGCAAATTCGCTGACGGACATTGTTTATCGTTGGCTTGATCCCAGGATTAGAGTGTCTTGAAATCTGCTTAGTACTTTGTACTTGGTGCTTTGTACTTAGTGCTTCGTAATTGAATCTGTTCCGCACTGCCGTGGCGGGTTCGCGAATAGACCAAAGTACTAAGCACCAAGCACAAAGTTCTAATTAAATTATGAATCGACTGGCAATACTTGGCTTAATCATCATCGCGATCCTAATCATCGTGGCGATTTTTGCCCCATGGATTGCCACGCATGATGTGGGAGCGACGAATCTTACCATTCGATATCTTCCGCCATCTGCTGATCATCTTTTTGGGACTGATGCCACGGGACGCGACATATTTTCCCGCGTCGTGTTCGGTGCGCGAATCTCGTTGCAAGTTGGGCTAGTTGTAGTGACAGTATCCGCCATCGTAGGGACCTTGCTGGGCGCCTTCGCGGGCTACTATGGAGGATGGATGGATCGGATCATTTCGGGATACGTGTTCAACGTATTCCTCGCGTTTCCCGGACTCTTGCTGGCAATCGCCATGGTTGCGTTTCTTGGTGCAGGCTTAAACAAACTGATCCTCGCTCTCTGCATCATTGGCTGGGTCGGCTATGCACGATTGATTCGCGGCCAAGTGTTGAAAGTACGCGAGTATGACTTTGTCCAGGCAGCGCGGGCCTTGGGTGCCAGTGATGCTCGCATACTTCTGGTTCACATTCTGCCAAACGCAATTCAACCTTTAATTGTCCAGGCGAGCCTTGGCATGGCTGGGGCTGTGCTGGCTGAAGCTTCGCTTTCGTTTCTGGGGCTCGGTGTTCCGCCTCCTGCGCCCTCGTGGGGAGTGATGATAGAAGAAGCGCGGGACCTATCCACTCTTCAAGCAGCGCCTCACGCCCTCATCTTTCCCGGATTAGTAATAGCTATAACTGTCCTGGCCTTTAATTTCGTGGGCGACGGTCTGCGAGAGTATCTCGACCCGCGCCAACGCGCTCGCTAGAAACACACTGGAAGGTTCCCTCGCATAGCTCAGACATGCAATCACGGCCGACACCGAATGTGGATCGTGGGCAGCCGCTCGAAGATGTCGTCGCTCCTGGCGTAACGAATGCGGTTATCTCCATCAAAAACCTCTCCAAAACATATCCCGTTCCTTTAGCTCGCTTAAAGGCATTCTTTCGTCGCAAGAGCAAAGATCCAGTTGAAGCACTTCGCGATGTCTCGTTCGACGTATACCGCGGGGAGATATTTGGCCTTATCGGACGAAACGGCGCCGGCAAAACTACTCTCACCAAGATCGTCGCCACGCTAGTGCAACCAACGCGGGGTAGCGTAACCGTTAACGGCTTCGATAGCGTTCACGATGACGAAAAGGTCAGGATGCAGGTAGGGTTATCAGGAGCTGAAGAACGAAGCTTCTACTGGCGGCTTACTTCGGAACAGAACCTCATCTTTTTTGCTCGCCTGTACGGCCTCAGTGATCGATTGGCGAAGCAACGCATTGCTGCATTGTTTGCCCAACTCGAACTTAAAGACGTTGTGCGCAAACGCTTCGGCGAACTCTCAACCGGAAACAAACAGCGTTTGGCCGTCGCCCGAGCGCTCCTACCTAATCCACCAGTACTATTGCTTGACGAACCCACGCGATCGCTGGATCCACTGGCTGCATCACGTATGCGAGAGTTGATCAACAGCCTGTCTCAGAGCGATCCCCCGGTAACAATTCTTTTCACCTCTCATAATCTTGCCGAGGTGGAAACTCTTTGCAACCGCGTTGCCATTATCAGCGCCGGCGAGATTAGGGCGGTTGACTCGCCGGCTAACTTGCGGGCGATTAATTCCGATGCCGAAGTTATTCGTCTGACTGTGACAGGTCTCGCGCGCGAGCAGCTTGAACCACTCATGGATTCGAAGTTCGATCATCTTCAGATTGAACCTGGTGAGAACATTATTTCATTCACTCACCGAAGTGGTGACCATCAACTCGACGAATCGCTGAGAAGAGTACACCAGGCCGGAGGTAGAATTTTAAGAGTCGAATCGGAACGACCAACATTGCTGGACGTACTTGAAAGTTATGAAAAGAAAGAGGAAGGATAGCTTTCATGCGTGAAGCGGATTTCGCGGGGTCACGCAAAGACGCCAAGTGAGCAAAGACGCAAAGAAGAAAATGTCGTACTGAAGAAATCCGCTAGGTCTTTGCGGCTTTGCCTACTTGAGGTTTTTTGCATGAACTCCCTTGTGTGAGCGGACCATGAACTCTCTAAAACTCCTACCACGCCGAATCTACGCTTTCGTGGTCCGTGACTTTCGTCTGTTTGTGAGTTACCGAATGCAATTTGTCATTCGGGTAGTATCTATCCTCGGCGTGGTTACTACGCTTTTCTTCATCTCCAAGATCTTTGTCGGATTTACGGACGCGCGGTTTGCCGAATGGCGCGATCCGCTGGCGGCCTGGTTAACGGGCCTCGCAGTTTTGAACTACTTCATGACCGGCTTCTCCAGTTTAGCTAACGCCATTCGCCAGGAGCAGATGCAGGGCACGCTTGAGAGCGTGCTTTTGACACCCATCAATCTTCCTACCGTCATTGTGGCCAGTTCGGCATGGGATTTTGTTCAAGCTACATTATTCTCCTTTTTATATCTGTTCTTTGGATGGTTCTTTTTCAACGTCCACTACGCAGGAAGTTTTCTCCTTGCGTTAGTGTTTCTCATTCTAACCACGCTAGTACTCGCTTGCCTCGGCATCCTCTCAGCGAGTTTCGCAATGGTCTTTAAACGCGGTGACCCTTTTGGAGTGTTTTTAGGCACTGGCTCTGCGCTCTTCTCCGGAGTCTTCTTCCCAACCCAACTCTTGACTGAGTATGCAGGTTCAGGCTTAAGCAGCGTCTCGAAGGTTCTCCCGGCCACCTACGGCCTCGACGGAATTCGCAAAGTGTTACTTGAGGGTAGAGGTTTCTATGACGTTATCGACCCGTTCATCACCTTGTTAGTCATGCTAGCCATTCTTCTTCCGTTCTCACTCTGGGTGTTCGGCCGCGCCGTCCGGCGTGCAAAACGTGAGGGCAGCTTGATTCAATACTGAACAGGATTCCGAAGGTCAGAGTTCAACCTGTAGTTTGGTTGCGACAAAACGACAACCTTAAGGTTGAACTCTAAACTGCCGATGATGGTTAATGCCGCCTAGATCAACTATAATTTTGTCACCGTGAAAAAGACGCCAGCCACGACACCACTTGATCCTTCTAAAGTCAGACTCAACCCCGCACAGGACGATGCGGGGAGTGAAGATGAAAGCGAGTACCTTGTTTTAGTAGTGGACGACTCGATCGACAATTTGACAATGATTAGTTTGGATCTTCAGCAGGACGGCTACCGGGTGGCAACCGCCACCAACGGAGAAGAAGCAGTCAAAGTCGCCTCGATGATTAATCCCGATTTAATTTTGATGGATTTGTCGATGCCAGGAGTAGACGGACTGGAATCAACTCGTCAAATTCGACAGATTCCTGATCTCAAAGATATTCCCGTGATCGCTTTGACTGCGTTTAGCACAGATGGATTTCGCCGCGCTGCTCATCAAACAGGGTTTGATGGATACTTAACCAAGCCTGTTGATTTCACTCGATTGCATGACCTGATCAAGCGTTTGATAGGTCTGTACAGGAGTTCGCGTAGCCGTGCAGAATCCTCCTAGTTTGAGCAGTGATCTAATTGACACGATTTCCCTCAGCGGGCAAGCATCCCTCGCTGCTTAACGGTTGTTCCAGCCCGGAAAATTTGATGACGCCAGGCGTAGCTGAAAGTATTCTCGATCTCGTAGGCCATACTCCCCTGCTTCACCTTTCTCGGTTCGCTCAACCGCCGCTAGCAGATATTTATGCCAAGCTCGAATGTTTTAATCCCGGCGGTTCAGTAAAGGACCGTGCTGCCCTGGGAATGATTTTGGATGCTGAGGAGAAAGGTAAGCTTCGCTCAGGATCTACCATCATCGAACCTACGGCCGGCAATACCGGCATCGGATTAGCTCTGATCGGAGTGGCCCGCGGCTATCGTGTTATCCTCTGCGTCCCCGAAGGGTATGCCGAGGAAAAAATGAAGTTAATGGAAGCGCTGGGAGGGGAGATCGAACGCGTATCGCACGAGGTTGGAATCAGGGGCGCAATTGAACGAGCACACGAACTCGCCGACGCCATCGAAGGGAGTTTTGTTCCGCAGCAGTTTGAAAACTATGCTAACCCCGGCTTTCATGAGGCGACTACGGCCCACGAAATCATCGAACAGATGGAGGGGCGCATAGACGCTGTGGTAATTGGCGCGGGTACGTCGGGAACGTTTGTAGGCGTCTCCCGGGCAGTGAAGAAAATCAATCCGCAGGCGCTATGTGTACTTGTAGAACCAGAGGGTTCGATCTATGGTGGTCAACCGCCCGGACCCAAGAAGATTGAAGGTATTGGACAAAAAGATTTTATTCCTAAGATTTTCGATGCGGGGCTTGCGGACGAAATCATGATGGTAATGGACGATGAAGCCTGTGATGCGGTTCGCCGGCTCGCAAGCACGGAAGGACTTCTTGGTGGATGGTCATCAGGTGCAGCGGCGGCCGGAGCCTACCGAGTTGCTGAGCGGTTGGGCCCCGGCAAAAGAATTGTTACTGTGTTTCCAGATAACGCCGAGCGATATCTGAGCCAGGGAATTTTCGACCACTGTGAAGGTAGGTAACACAGACTTCAGTCTGTGTAGAGGTGGGATCACTGGCTAAAAGGCACTGGGTGAAGTTTATCGAATCTAGCATCTTTGTCTCAGATTAGTGATTCAGGGATTACTTCTAGCATTTCCGACTTAACAATTATGGGCTTCGCAACAATTGCAATTCATTCCGGACAAGAACCCGACGCCTCTACCGGCTCGGTAACTGTTCCGATTTACCAAACATCGACTTACGCACAAGACGGCCTGGGAAAGCATAAGGGCTACGAATACGCGCGTACGCAAAACCCCACTCGAGCGGCTCTCGAGCGCAATATCGCTGCGCTCGAGGGTGCTAAATTTGGCTTCGCATTCGCTTCGGGGATGGCGGCGATCGATGCCACCTTACGCCTGGTCAAAGCCGGCGAGCACGTAGTGGTGTCGGACAATACTTATGGCGGCACGTCACGGCTCTTCACGAAGGTCCTGGCCAACTACAACATCGAGTTCGATTTTGTTGATACTTCGGATGCCCTGAATGTTGAAGCAGCGATCAAGCCAAATACAAAAATGGTCTTTATCGAGACTCCGACCAATCCGGTAATGATCGTTACCGATATGCGCGAGGTTTGCGAGATCGCCCATCGAGCAGGAGCGCGGGTGGTTTGTGACAACACCTTTATGTCACCATACCTTCAGCGTCCACTCGATTTCGGCGTTGACATCGTTGTCCATTCAACTACGAAGTATTTGAACGGCCACTCAGACGGAATTGGTGGCATTGTCGTGCTGAACAACGAAGATGATGCTGCGTGGATCGGATTCGTTCAAAATAGTGCGGGAGCGATTCTGTCACCATTCGATTCCTGGCTGGTTATGCGCGGCACGAAAACCCTCGCACTGAGGATGGAACAACACGATAAGACGGGCCGTGCGGTTGCAGCTTTCCTGGAAGAGCATCCCAAAGTCAAAAAGGTTTACTATCCTGGTTCAGCTTCCCATCCACAACATTCACTGGCAAGACGCCAGCAGAAAGGCTTTGGCGGCATGGTGGCGTTTGAGGTAGGGTCGCTCGAAGCTGCACGAAAAGTTCTTGAATCAGTTAACCTTTGTACACTTGCCGAGAGTCTCGGGGGCGTTGAAACTCTTATCTCGCATCCCGCTACCATGACCCATGCTTCGGTGGATGCGGCTAAGAGAGAGCGGCTCGGGATTACGGACGGGCTAGTGCGAATTTCAGTTGGGCTCGAAGATACCGACGACATAATCGCTGACCTCGATCAAGCTTTAAAACAAATATAGCAACCTGGTGAGTGACAGTTAGGCTGCGACGGGTTAAAATCCAGGCTTGTAGAGTCATCCTTTGCTCTCCTTATGATCGTAGAGCTTCATGCAAAATCAGACGTTGGACGCGTCCGCCGGGGAAACGAAGATAATTTCCTGGTCTTAGATCTCTCCAGCCAGAAAACCTGGACGGGTTCAGATGGGTCTGAGGCCCCTGAGGGACTCAAGAAATTGGACCTCGGTGACCAAGGCCTGGTTTTGGTCGTTTCCGACGGCATGGGTGGAGCATTGGCCGGAGACGTCGCCAGCCGCATGGCAGTGGATTCCGTCCGCGACATGCTGATGGGAAGCGATTCGGAAAACGGATGCGATCCCGATATCCCTCTAGTTGACTGTCTCAAGAACGCCACCGTCTACGCCAACCTCGCCATTCATCTCCGAAGTCAGGAAGATTCCCGTTGCGCCGGCATGGGAGCGACGTTTACGGGAGCAGCAGTAAAAGGCGACATGTTAGATTTGGTGCAGGTTGGTGATAGCCGTGGTTATATCATCCGTAAGGAACAGATTCGCCTGGCGACCAAGGATCAATCTCTCGTACAACAACTGGTGGATGTTGGGCAGATTAGTGAGGCTGAAGCCGAAACACACATGTTTCGCAATGTGATCCTGCAAGCACTAGGGGCGCAAAACGACGTTACACCCGTTACGGGAAAGATTCGACTACGACGCGGTGACACATTGTTGCTGTGCAGCGATGGACTGTCGGGCAAACTTCGGTCGGAAGACATTCAAAACATCTTGGCCAGTAATCCTCAACTTGACGTTGCGTGTGATGAACTGATTGCGGAAGCGAATAACCGTGGCGGAGAGGACAACATTACGGTTGTGCTGGCACGCTTCCTCGGCGACGATCTCGAAGAGCCAGCCAATGACCGCGTTACCATCGAACTCCCGCAACTCGAAGAAGACAAGACCCTCGACGACACCTACGAAGCTGATACTGAGCCGCAGTAACTAAACCTTCGCACCAACTCAGTCGCTCATACAAATAGTTTCATTCAGTAATAGATTTCTGGCGCCAGTCGGACCCTTCATCGATGCGTCGCACATAGATCGAAGCTCCTTCAATGCTTTCGATGCGAACGCGTTCACCGGCTTCGAGTGGCGATTCACCTTCAGCCGGATATGCAGTCCAGGTAGAACCAAACACCTTAACCGCACCCTCGTTTAGGGCTCCCTTGCTCGAGGAGACTACCGTGCCGATTTTTCCCGGCAAAGCTTCAATCCCCATTCGCAATTCATTACCGGGCTTATGACGAGTGAAGTAGTTTACGAAGATTGTTCTTGAGGCGATTGTGAGACCTGTCGAGACAGTCGCGAAGATTAGGAACTGCAACCCTACATTATCAATACCGATTAAGCCCGCAAATCCAGCCGCCAGCGCGCCAATCCCAAACCAGAGCAGCACAAAACCGCTCGTGAAAACCTCGGTGACAATGAGTGCCAGACCAAGCACGCACCAGAGAATCCAGATGAGATTGTCCATCGTCGCTCTCAGCCTTTGAAGAGATTTCGAAGTACAAACCAGACGTTGGCCGGTCGTTCAGCCAGGCGTCTCATGAAGTAAGGATACCAGTGTTTTCCATAAGGCACATAGACCCTCATGTTGTAGCCATCATCAGCAAGCTGATGTTGAAGATCACGTCGAACCCCATAGAGCATCTGAAACTCAAAGGCGTCTTTACCAATTCCCTCTCGTCCTGCAAACTCAATCGTGGCGTCAATCATCTTTGGATCGTGAGTCGCGATACCATGGTAGACGCCGCTTGAAAGGAGTAATTGCATCACGCGGATGTAATTCTCGTCGGTATCTTTCTTCTCAGGGAAAGCTACTTCCGGCGGCTCATTATAGGCGCCTTTACAGATCCGGATCCGAGCTGGAATTCTCAACAACTCCTGAGCATCCGCGTAGGTGCGTCGCAGATATGACTGCAGGACGATGCCGACGTCATTCAACCCAAACTCGGCCCTCAGGCGTTTGAAGATATCGATAGTAATTTCGGTGACACTCGAGCTTTCCATATCGACCCTGACAAAGTTGCCTCGGCTTGCAGCATCAGCAACAACTGCACGGGCATTTTTGTAGGCCTGCTCGGGATCCAATTCGAGTCCAAACTGAGTAAGCTTAATAGAGGCGTTTGAGTTAATTCCTGTTTTGTCAATTTGGTCCA